>SLPW01000421.1 GCA_007131755.1 Myxococcales bacterium
ACCCTCTCCAGGGGAATCATATCTTCCACAGTGAGTGTGAAGAAGTCGGGGGGTGAGGTGACGAGTTCATGCTCGTAGAGCTGTTCCAGGAGTCTGGGGCCGAAGCCCTTGATGTCCATCTCGGTGACGAAGTGGCGAAGTTGCTGGATGCGGGCCGTGCGGCAGTCCTCGCGGTGGTCGGCGACGAGGACGTCCTTTTCACGCCGGGTGGGAGCGCCGCAGTCGGGGCAGCGGTCGGGGATTTCCACCGGCATATCACCGGCCTCGATGACCTGCTCCATATTGGGGATGACGCCGCCGCGGCGACGCATCATCACCCGGGCGCCGATGGTCAGACCCTGTTCGCCGCCGAGCTGCTCCATGATCGCCAGGTTGTGGAGGCTGACCCGTGTGACCGTGGCACCGGAGAGGACCACGGGGTCGACGATACCCACGGGATTGATGGCGCCTGTTCGCGAGACGCTCCACTGGACGTCGCGAAGGATCGTCTCGTCGGCGTCGCCCTGAAATTTGTAGGCCAGGGCGTAACGCGGGTGATGAGCGGTATGCCCCATTCGCTCTTGTTCGTCGACACGGTTGACCTTGTAGACCACGCCGTCGGTCTCGTAGGGAAATTCGGTGCGTCGGGTCTCGAAGTCATCGTAGTATTGCTGTCCCTCGTCGCGGTGGATGACGGCGCACTCGGGAACATCGAAGCCCAATTGACGAAGGCGCTCGATCTTGTCGACTTCGGAATCGCAGCGGGGGCCGAGGAGATCGAAGGCGAAGAAGCGAATGCCGTATTTCGCCGACTCCCTCGGATCATCGCGCTTGAGGGCGCCAGCGGTGAGATTTCGGGGGTTTGCGTATTCGTGCTTAAAGCGCTCCTGGAAGACCTGCAGGGGCATCACGGCTTCGCCGCGCACCTCGAGGTCGCCGTCATCGATGGTGGCGGGGAGGTTCTCGATTCTCACGGGAGCTTCGCTGATGACTTCGCCGACGTCTCCGGTGCCTCGGGTGGCGGCGACTTCCAATTGCCCTCCCGAATTGTAGCGAATGGTGGCGGCGACGCCGTCGATCTTGGGCGTGGCCACGGCGGATCCTTCGAATTTGTCGTACCATTTTAGGAGCGTCTCCTCGTCGTAGCATTTATCCAGGGAGAGCATGGGGGGATCGTGGGCGATCTTCTCTGTCTCTGCGTCGAAAGTCTCGGCGTCGGCACCGGCAGGTCCAACAGCGGCCAGGACCGGATGCTCGGGATCTTTTTCCTTGAGGGCTTCCACGAGGCGGTCGAATTCGGGATCGCTTATCTCGGGAGAGGCTTCGATCCAGTATTTGCGGTTGTGATAGCGCACGGCCTCTTCGAGTTCGTCGACGGAGTACTCTCCCCAGTGGGGAGGGCGGGCGATAGGCTCGGACATGTTGGTGCTCCGGGAGTGAAACGCGACCTGGGGGCATAGGAAATTTCGCCCCTGTTATGGATCGGTTCCGGTTGGTTGGCAAATGGCGTGAGCGGAGCGGGGGGCTCGGCGAGAACTTGATGGACGATGAAGATACTCTTGATAGTTGAAACTCGATGGGTTGTACGTATATTCTTGGCAGGGTTACACGTCTCACTGCGGGAGTGTGAAAATGAAAAAGAAATTGACGCTCAGAATGGAGAAGGAGGCAATTGATCGTGCCAAGGCCTATGCACGACAACGTGGCACGTCGGTGTCGAAGTTGGTGGAGAACTTCTTCACTGCTCTCGAAACCGAAACAAGGGAACAGGAGATCGAGACGTCTCCACTGGTGCAGAAGTTGGCGGGACTAGCCGCCGGGGCCGACGTGAGTGAAGAGGACTATTACGATCACCTCGAGGAGAAGCACAGATGACGAGTGCTCTCGTCGATACGAATGTGTGGTTGGATATCATCTTATCACGTCCGGAGCACTTCGATGCGTCTGCAAACGTGGTCAATTTACTCGCCAGGCCGGAACACAGCGCATATGTGGCGGGTCACACGGTAACCACGATCTACTATCTCGTGGCGAAGGCTCGCGATGAGCGGAAGGCAATGACGGCTGTCAGGGCTCTGCTCGATGACGCAGTAGTGGCTGCCGTGGGGGGAATGGAATTGCGAGAAGCGGCGCAGTCCGATATCGACGATTTCGAAGATGCTGTCGTCGCGGCAGCGGCCCGGCGTGCTGGTATAGATGCGATAATAACGCGCAATGCAGCGGATTTTCGAAAGTCACGGTTGGCAGTGTATACGCCGGTGGAGTTTGTGACGAGTTTCGGTAGATGACTGGGGTAGATCGACTCGACGGGCTCGTCGGCGGGCAAGCTACCCGCGGACCCCAATGATGGTGTGCAGCCCGCGGCCTGCCATGCCGGAATCTATGACGCCAAGCAAGAGCGGACGAAGGCCTGGGAAGAGCGGGGGCCGATGCTCGTCGGCATGAATGCTGATGATTCGGCGTGCTAAAGCGGGATATTGCCGTGCTTTTTCGGGGGGCGTTCGGCCCGTTTGGTCTGGAGGATCTCCAGAGATTGGATGAGGCGGGGGCGGGTGTCGACGGGGTTGATGATCTCGTCGATATATCCGAGTTCGGCGGCCTTGAAGGGGTTGGCGAAGGTTTTGCGGTACTCGTCGACGAGTTCGGCCTTCTTTGCCTCCGGGTCGTCGGCCTCTGCGAGCTCCTTGCGGAAGATGATATTCACCGCGCCATCGGGGCCCATGACGGCGATCTCTCCGGTGGGGTAGGCGAGGTTGATATCGGCGCCGATATGCTTGGAGCTCATGACGTCGTAGGCGCCGCCGTAGGCCTTTCTGGTGATGAGGGTGACCTTGGGGACCGTGGCCTCCGAGAAGGCATAGAGAAGCTTTGCTCCGTGGCGAATAATCCCGCCGTATTCCTGGTCGACGCCGGGGAGAAAGCCCGGAACGTCGACGAAGGTGACGACGGGGATGTTGAAGGCGTCGCAAAAGCGCACGAAACGGGCGCCCTTGAGGCTGGCGTCGATGTCGAGGCATCCGGCCAGGTGGTTGGGCTGGTTGGCGACGATGCCGACGGAGTGTCCTGCAAGTCGGGCGAAACCGATGACCATATTCCGGGCGAAGTCGGCCTGTACCTCGTAGAAATGATTGTCGTCGACGACGTGAGCGATGAGCTCTTTGATGTCGTAGGGTTTCGACGGATTTTCGGGGACCAGGTTCGCAAGAGCTTCTTCGCGTCGATCTGGCGGGTCGTCGGTGGGGACGAAGGGCGGGTCGTCGGCGTTATTGGAGGGGATAAAGGACAAGAGCTCTCGGATACCGGCGATGCACTCCTCCTCGGAAGCACATTCGAAGTGAGAGACGCCGCTCTTCTCACTGTGGACGGCGGCGCCGCCGAGATCCTGCTTGGTGACCTCCTGACTGGTGACGGTTTTTACGACGTCGGGACCGGTGATGAACATATAGGAGGTCTCGTCGACCATGAAGATAAAGTCCGTGAGCGCCGGGCTGTACACCGCACCGCCGGCGCAGGGCCCCATAATGGCCGAGATCTGGGGGACGACGCCGCTGGCCTGGACATTTCTGTGGAAGATGTCGGCATAGCCGGCAAGACTAACCACCCCCTCCTGGATGCGAGCGCCACCGGAGTCGTTGAGACCGATGACAGGGGCTCCGTTCTGGCGAGCCAGGTCCATGACCTTGCAGATCTTTTCGGCGAAGGCGCCGCTCAGGCTTCCTCCAAAGACGGTGAAGTCCTGAGCGAAGACGTAGACGATGCGCCCGTCGACCTTTCCGTATCCCGTGACCACACCGTCGCCGGGGATCTTCTTTTCGTCCATCCCGAAATCGTTACACCGATTGACCACGAATTTGTCGAGCTCCACGAAGGTCCCCGGATCGAGGAGGAGATCGATGCGCTCACGGGCGGTGAGCTTGCCGGCGTTGTGTTGGCGGTCGATGCGGCGCTGGCCGCCGCCCATTTCGGCCTGCTCTTCCAATTCCTGGAGACGTTCGGTGTTCGATTTCTCAGACATGAGGAGATCTCCGGAAAACAGATGGTGTGAATGGGGTGTGAAAGTGGCGACGGAGTCTATTGTGCGGCGCTCTCTTCTTCCTCGGCGTGGGACGATAGATAGAGCGACTCGTAGCGACGAGCCGACTCGTGCCAGGAGAAATCACGCTCCATGGCGCGGACCATAAGCGGACGCCACTTTCGGTAATTTCGATAGGCGGCGCAGGCGCGGTCCAGGGCGCCGGCGAAGGCGTCGACGGTCAGTTCGTCAAAGACGAAACCCGTGCCCTTGTCGGGGTCGTCGCGCAGATCTGCGACGGTGTCGGCCAGTCCTCCCGTGGAGTGGACGACGGGAACCGTGCCGTAGCGCATGGCGTAGATCTGGGTCAGCCCACAGGGCTCGAAACGACTGGGGACGGCGAGGATATCCGCTGCGGCCTGGATGCGATGGGCAAGGGGGTCGTCATATCCGGAACAAAAGACGACGCGAGTAGGAAACTCTTTTTGGAGTTCTTCGAGGGCGTCGCGGTATTCGGCCGACCCTTCGCCGAGGATGACGAGCTGAAAGCCGTCGCGCTCGTCTTCCAGATCAGAAAGCAGGGTGCTCACCGTCGGGATCAGTACGTCGATTCCCTTCTGTTTGGTCAGCCGACTGATCACCCCAACCAGCGGGAGGGTGGGGCGAATGGGAAGCCCCAGGCGGTGCTGAAGCTCGGCTTTGTTCTGGCGCTTTCCGTTGAGGGTGTCGATATCGTATTGAACGGCGATGTGTCGATCGATGTCAGGGGACCACACACTGTAGTCGGCGCCGTTGAGAATTCCCTCCAGGTCGGTGGAGCGGTTGGCGATGTTCTCGTGGAGACCGGCACCCCCCTGGGGGGTTTGAATCTCTTCTGCGTATCCCGCGCTGACCGTAGTGAGTCGATCGCAATATAGGATTCCCGACTTGAGGTAATTGAGATCCCCATCATCGTCGAAGAGCTCCGATTCCGAGGCGTAGCTCTTCGGAAGTCCCGTATCGTCGAAAGCGTCGGGGCTAAATTTGCCCTGGTAGGCGAGGTTGTGAATGGTCATCACAAGGGAAGTCTGGGCGAACTCCTCTTCGTAGTAGTGCTTGGCATACACGGGCGCCAATCCTGTATGCCAGTCATTGCAGTGGAGGATGTCGACGGGGAGAGTGAAGTCTTTTGCAAATTCGACGGCGGCTCGACTGAAGAAGGCAAAGCGGGCGGCGTTGTCCTCGAAATCCTGGTCTCCATCACCATAGAGTCCTTCGCGACCGAAATACTCGTCGGCCTGAAGAAAGAAGATCTGAACACCGTGGTCGAGGCGACTCTCCCAGAGGGTCGCCTCCAGTTGGTCCTGACGTTTACTCTTGCGAGGAACCGTCAACGAGCGCAACCGGCGGCTGAAGCGGTGGGCCTTCGGGTCAAGGTGGCCGTAAAGCGGGGTCAAGACGATGACGTTATGTCCGCGTTGGGCCAGCGCCTGGGGCAGGCTGGCGGCGACGTCTCCCAGTCCTCCGCTCTTGGAGAAAGGAGCCACTTCACTGGCGGCGAAGACAATGGTGAGACGTTTCGGAGTGATGTGCTCCGAGGAATCTTTTTTGGAAATAAAACGGGACAGATCCATGCGTAAAATCCGTTAGAAAGCAGGTACTGGTGTTGGATACTGGCGATTGGAGTGTGCCAGACGACACGCGTCAGGCCGAGTGATCCGCCAATTTTCGAAGGTGGCGGGCGGCCACTTCCGAAGGCGTGGCGTTGATGTACATATTCGATCCCCACTCAAATCCGGCGACCTGTCCGGTTCTGGGGAGCATTTCCAAGTGCCAGTGATAATACGGTTCGCCGAGGAGATCAAAGGGCAGGCAGTGGAGAATGAGATTATAAGCCACCTCGCCAAGGGCTCGACGCCAGAGGTCGAGAACGGTGGTGGTGATCTCGGCGATCGAGAGGAGTTCGGAGCGAGGAGAGCTCAGATAGTCTCCGCGGTGTGATCGCGGGAGAATCCAGGTCTCGAAAGCCGTTCGCGATCCAAAGGGAGCGATGGCGACGGCGGCTTCGTTCTCCAGGATGAGACGGTCACCGGTGCTGCGCTCTCGGGCAATCATCTCACAGATCGCGCAGAGGCCGGTGTTCTGAAAATAGTCGCGGGCCCCGTCCAATTCCCTACGAAGCCGGGTAGGGACCAGGGGAAGCCCGATGAGTTGGCTGTGTATATGCCCGAGGGTGGCTCCGGCCCGGGCGCCGTGGTTCTTGAACGCCAGGACGCTGCGCAGGCGCTTGTCACGCCGAAGGTCGGCCATGCGATCTTGCCAGGCGCCGAGAACGATGGCGAGGTGCTCGGCGGGCAGGGCACGCCAGCGGGTATGATGCTCCGGAGCCTCGATGAGCACTTCATGTGCTCCGACTCCGGAGATGGATTCGTAGAGGCCGTCAGGTTCCGTGGAGAGTTCGGGCTCTACTCGCAAGGCAGGAAATTTGTTGGCAACGGCTCGTACGCCCCAGGGGGCATCAGGAAAAACCGGAGAGTCCCAGGTTTCGATGGTGGGCGGTGTCACCTGGGCGTTGTCCGGACAAAAGGGACAAAAGTCGTCACTGGAGGACGGCGACAATTCGAGTTGTCTTGGCCGGGCTGCCCGATCGGGAGCGATGACCACCCATTCATCGACGAGAAGTCGCTTGCGAAGAGACGACGAGGAGTTGTGAGAAAGGCTGCGCTCAGCCACTGAGTTGGCCATGCAACTCTCGAAATTTCTCGATTGTGGTTTCCAACTCTTCAATTTCATCTTTGAGCTGGTCGATCTTCTCGTCGAGTTCTTGTTGCTCCTCTTCCAGGGTGCGGAGCTTGTCTTCAGAACTATCGATGGCGCTTTCCAATGCTTTCTGTGTATCGGACATGAGGGCCTCGTCTTAACTATTTATGATCATGGACTCGGAGAATATGCACATGCGCGGCGGGGTAGGTGGGCTTCAGCCCTTCCAGATCCACTTGCCGCGTCCCCTGCGTTCGATACGGCCCTCTTCACCGAGAGCGTTCATGACGGTGTAGGTATAACTACGCATGCCGGGGGAAATCTCTCCCTCTTCGTCTCCTTCTACTCTGCGCAACACGTCGAGGACGTCGGCGGTGCGAAATACCTCACCGGAGGTCCCGATCTTTCTACATATCTCCAGGATCTGTTGACGTCGAGCTCCCCGGGGAGGACGGCCCGTTTTGTCGTCTACGGGCACGGAGGAGATTCCCCGCAGTGAACGGCGTCGAGAGCCCCTTTTCGACGGGGGAGTTTCCCCACGCAACACGGCCTGAAGGTCTTCCAGCGCCCTGCGCGCCTTGAGGGTCTGGTCGGCATGGGTATCCCGTTTTTCTTCCAGTTCGGCCAATTCCGCATATTTTTCTTCGAGGACAGCTTCAAATTTTGCGATCTCTTCGGAAAAATCCATGCTCATATCAATGATCCTGTTGCGACGGGAGAGGGGAAGGGTAAAGATGAATCCACACATGCAAGTACATGCCATGCAAACAAGGAACTGTCAATCCAGATAGGGAATGCGGGCAGGGCAATTGCATCAACGTTGTCTATCTCCACACACCGCAGTGAGTCGACCGCCGGAGGGAAACAAATACAACTTCAACTGTAAAAAAA
>SLPW01000207.1 GCA_007131755.1 Myxococcales bacterium
GCAGCGGGCCTGCTCCTTTTTGCGGCCCTCTTTTCGATGTGCGGCCAATGCACCTTCGATCGCACGCCGGACGACGAGGATTGGGAGCGAGCCGCCGAGGCAGTCCTGGAGATCGTCGAGCCCACAGACGCCATCCGCGTCCACCCCGCCTGGAGCGAAGCCCCCCTTCCCCATCTCCAACAGGTTGGAAACCTCCTGCACCGTCCGTCCAGGCCCATCGTCGAGGATTTCGTATACATCGACCGGGTGCTGGTTCTCTCCTACGCCCGGCGCTCCGACGAGGCGCTGGAGCTCTTACCCTTCGACACCTCCGGCGCCGAGAGCCGTGATTTTGACTCCGTCACCCTCCACATCGTCGACGTACCGGAGTCGATGCGCATCAGCCGGGACGCGCGAGACTTCATGGACGACGCCGAGGTCTCCTATAAAAGCCCCGACGGCCCCGACGAGCCCTGCCGCCGCCGAGGCGACGAGTGGCACTGCGACGGGGGCGACCAAAACGCCATGGTCCGCCCGGTACTGCGAGATATGGACCAGGATCCACGGCGCTGCATCCAGGCCCATCCACCGTCGGGAAATCGCCACCTCTCCATCGAATTCACCGTCGACGAACCCCACGACGTATTGCGCCTTCGCGCCGGCCTCGATCGCCGAGCAGCCCGGCTGCAGCGAGGCGGCGACGTGGCCTATCGCATCCAGGCAAACGGCGTACTCGTCGCCGAGACGCACCGCGACGCCCATACCTCGACCTGGACGGCCTACGACATCCCAGCCACCGACACCGGTGGCGCCCCGGTGGAGCTGCGCATCGACGTGCGCTCCATCGCTCCCGAACCCCACCACCGTCGATTTTGCTTTAATGTCTGGGCTCTTTCGGCTGAGCAGGCCGAATAATTTCCGCCGTCACAACTCAAAGCGAAAGCTCTGAATCTGCGGCTCCTCTTCTATCACCACCTCCACGGTGGTGGCGTTGTCTCCCACGGATAGCTCCACGTCGTAGTTGCCGGGACGAAGGAAGGTGTGAAAAGGCGTCTGACCCACCACCTGTCCATCGTAGACGACGTCCGCCGGCTCATCGGCGTCGATGTGGACGATGCGCGAGTCCTCGCCATGGCTCCAGGCGGGACCGGCTGTAAGCTGGACGGTGTCGGACAGCGAATTCGATCCGGCTAAGACCACCAGCGACGCTGTGCTGAATACGCCCAGCATCACCACCATGGCCGCCGCGAAGGCAAGCCAGGTTCCGGCGCTGGCACTGTGCGGAGGTGGCGCCGGCACTGCCATTTCCGTCATCTGCTGTGACGGCGAGGTTCGCTGCCCTGTCATCTGGCCCGTCATCTGTCCCGGCGCCGTATGCTGGCTGACCTGAACCTGCGCCGTGGCATAAAGGGGCGGCAAGTTCTGCGAACCGGACTGCGTCACCCGGGGGCCCTCCTTCTGGACTCCCTGGCTCTCGAAGCCGAAGAGCTGATTCGTCGGCGTCCCCACCCCATCGCCGCGCAACTGGCGTACCATCACCGACAACTCCCGTTGTCCCACCATTCCCGCCGACACCTTCAGATAATCCTCGATGGCCCGCTCCATATCGGCCGCCGTGGCAAAGCGTTGAAGCCGGTCGCGCGCCAGAGCGCAGAGCATGATCGATACAAGTTGGGGTGGAATATCCTGACGAAATTGATGGGGATGAGGGGCATCCTGGCTGATGATCTTCGACACCGCCGCCAGGTCTTCTCCGAAGGGTTTGACGCCCGTAACAAGTTCGAAGAACAAAACCCCTACGGCGAAGATGTCCACACGACGATCGAGATCTTGCTGCTCGATCTGCTCCGGCGCCATATAGGCAAATTTTCCTTTGACGGCGCCCGTCTCGGTCTTGTGGGTATTCATCGATCCTTTGGCGACCCCGAAGTCCACCAATTTGACCACCCCGTCGACGGAGATGAGTACATTATGTGGCGAGACGTCGCGGTGAATGAGCCCCACAGGAGTTCCATCGCGATCGCTGTAGTTATGAGCGTAATCCAGGGCTTTGAGCACATCGCAGACGATGCGCGCTGCATAGTTGACCGGTATCTGACGCCCCTTCTTTTCGATCTCCTCTCGCAGCTCCTGAAGATCGTAGCCGTCGATGAACTCCATGGCGATAAAATAATCGCCGTCGTGCTCTCCGAGCTCGAAGACCTGACCGATATTGGGGTGGGTCAACTGAGCGACGACACGAGCCTCGTCGAAGAACATCTGGGTCATATCCCCCTCTTCGGCCAGATGAGGGAGGATCTTCTTGATCACCAGTTCTTTGTTGAACCCGCCCGGGCCGCGCTGTTCAGCGAGCCAGATCTCGGCCATGCCCCCCGTGGCGAGGTGGCGGATCAATGTATATTTTCCAAGCTTCTTTTCACTCATCGGCGACCTTCGGCGTTCCACAGACGGCGCGGATTCGGCGTCACCACATCCAAACTGATGGGTGCACCGTAATTTAGCCTCCCTTCGGTGGCAAGTTCACCCGGGGGTTAAAAAAACTTTCTCCTCTGTCGTTCTCTACTACACTGGCTTCCAACGACAGCGGTTATCCTACATCGGAGTACCCGCTGTTCGAGGTGCCAAGGACGGACCCTCCCCGGAGATAGACGATGACGAATCGACGGTATTTTTCAAGGCTGACCCTTCCACTCTTACTCGCCTGCGTTGTGGCGGCCGGGTGTTCTACCAACGGCTCCGCCGCTCCCTTTCATATGTATTCCTCTCCTCTTCTGGAAGGAGAGATGGACTCACCGCGAATGGAGACCAACGGAAGTCGTCCCGGTGTAGAGCCCCGCACGGTCTATGTCTACCGGCGCTGGCATCCCGAATCTTCTCCCCGTAGCACTCCGTCGGCTACGCAATACGCCTCCAACGGTGGCCACAGTGCTCCGCTGGACACCGTCCAGCCCTCGTCACAGCCGGTGCTCGCAAATTACGACGTCAGCTCCGCTGGATCGGCTCCTGTGCCGGCCGTCGACGGCAGCACCCGACCTGGCCCGGCCCCCGAAGCGGTGGTCACAGATGGCGAGCCCTCAACGCTGTCCGCTCAGTATATGTACACCGTCCTCCACGTAAACGGTGTGGAGTTCGACGACGAGGCCCTCACCAGTGTCCCCGCCATGTACCGCGAATGCCGCTCCCAGGGTGAGATCTTCCAGTCCAGCCAGCCCAATATCGGAGACCTGGTCTTCTTCCACAACACCTATGACGCCAATGACGACGGGCGCAACAACGATTGGTATACCCAGGTGGGGATCATCCAGGACATCGCCACAGACGGCACCGTCGAGTTCTTGGCTCACTTCGAGGGCAAGGTCCAGACGCTTCGCATGAATATGGAGCGCATCGACAGAACCGAAGACGCCACGGGCCGCACCATCAACAGCAAGCTTCGCCACCAAAGCTCCGACGATCCTCCCTATACCCAATATCTGGCAGGCCAGCTCTTCGCCGGCTATTGCAATATCCTCGGCGACCGCCGCCAACTCATCCTCGTCGACGAGTGGGCTCCGTAGACCGGCGCTCCCCTACTCCTCCACCTCGCAGGGATACATGCCCTCAAACTCCACCGTCGGTGATTCTCCGTCGACGGTGGTCTCGATATACAGAGTCGAACGATAGGGGTTACTTTCATAGTCGATATGCGCGTAGAACTCGCCACTTTCCTCGGGGCCTTCGATGGTACCGCGATAGGCGATGTCGACCCTTCTACTCAGCTCGGTGCGCCCCTTGTTGATCTCCCACTTTTCTGCGTGAAAGGGCCCGTCGATCTCTACGGGATGGCCGAAACGCCCGGCGATCTCCGGCTTCTGAAGCTGCTCCAGCAGGCAATGGTGCTCTCTCAATGTAGGTAGCTTCGCCTGGACGCGGTCGAAGTGGGCCGGATGGAGTCGGTTGTCGACCGAAAAGAACGTGCTCGGCTTGTGCAGCCCCGTCCCCACCAGGGCCGTTCCTATCAGGGCCAGACCACATAGAATGGAAATAGGCCGAGGAATCAGGTCACGAACGCGGTCGAATAGGATCGTGGCAAAGACTACCATCGCCAACCCGACCAGAAGGGCCAGGCTCGTCGTAATGGGCAGGTGAAACAATGACTCCAGGCGGGCGCCGGAGCGGATATTCGTGCCTCCATCGCCGGTGTGATAATAAGCGCTATTCAAATAATAGGAGTACCACGCCGATAGACCTATGCCGAAAGCGAATACTGGCAGGCCCCACCAAAAATCGGCGAATAAGGCGGCCTGCGGTGAATCATTCAGGGGTCGAAATCGCCCATTCTTTGGGTTTTCCGGATCGTAGCGCACGGTAACCTTAGTGCCTGGCACGAAGGCCGCCGCCGCCTTCTTCGCTCGCTCCTCCGTCCAAAAGAAGAAGACGTCGTGGAGGGGATCGCGCAACGTATAGCTATGCCCCTTGGCTTTAAACGAGAAGTCGACATAGGCATTTGACTCGTTCGTACCACTTGCGACGATGACGCCCGGGGTGGACTCGGTGCGAAGCCTCTCTCCGCGCCGCGAACCATCTTTGAAGACATATACAAAGAGAACTGCCAGTGTCGCCAGCGCCCCCAAAGGCCCGAATCCAAAGGTCACGATCCCGCCGATGACTCGGTGATTCAGCACGTCTGGCATGATCTGAATCACGAGATCGAAAGCGATGACACTGATTGGAAAGAAGAGCATCAGACGAAAAAGCCCCAACAGGTCTGGTCCGAGCAGTGAAGTCTGTGCCTCCGAAGTCGCAGCAGTGTTCTTTACCGTGACCGCCACCGCCGCGGGGGCCCTCACCGGTTGCGGCGCAGGTTGGGGCGTCTCCAAAAATTCCAGCGCCTCCTCTGCATTGTGGAAGCGATCCTCTGTGGCCGGGGCGCTCAACTTCTCCAAAAACGAGGCGAAATGATCGTCTAATTGTGGAGCGAAGTCTCGAAATTGAACGGCCATACGAGAGCGAGGTAGCTCTTCGGGAGGCCGTCCGGTGACGAGATGAATCAACGTCATGCCCAGAGCATACAGGTCGGAGGCCACCGTCACCTGTCCGTGGAGCTGCTCCGGAGCCATATAGCCGAACGTCCCGGCTACCGTACTTCCCCGCGACGCGCCCCGGCATGCGATGTCGACGACGGACCCGAAGTCGACGAGGTAATACTTGTCCTGCGAATCGGCGAGGATATTCGAGGGTTTGATGTCGCGATGAATGACCGGGGGACGGCAGGAGTCCAGATACTGCAGAATCTGCAGCAACTGGATGGCCACGTCCTCTGCCTGTGGCTGATTGAAGCGTCCCCGGGCGGCCAGAAGTTCATCCAGCGTCGATCCCGGCGCCAACTCCTGCGCCAGATATGCTGCCTCGCCGGATTGAGCGGGGATGAAGTCGACGTAATCGGGAATATTCGGGTGGTCCAATCGCTCGAGCGTCTTCGCTTCCCGCTCGAAGAGTTCGATGACTTTCCAGTCGTCGACGTGGCTTATATCCAACTCCTTGAGCGCCACCTCTTTGCCCGTCGTCGTATCGACGCAGGCGTAGGTATTTCCGAAGCTGCCGCTTCCGAGATGACGCTTTACCTTAAAGCGCCCCGCCAAGATGGTATTCGTTTCGTAGAAAGTCACGGCTTCTGTCCCTCAGATTCAGTGGCATTCCCCCCTTGAGAGGTTGTACCGAGCGGGTACGATTCCTGTCCAGATGGAAGCCGAAGCACTGCCTCAAAAATCGTAGATCCTGCGACAATCCGGCCCCCTCTCTCCACTTACCCCATTTCGTCGCTTCTCTTGCGGTATTGGCAATGTTTGGTTAGCAATCCATAGTTGATTCGGTAAGTGTTCAGTCCCCCCGGGAGCGCGGCCAGCTTGGCCGCATGGCGGGCTGGCAGCCCGCGCTCCCACAAGAGTAGCGGTCAGTCCCCCCGGGAGCGCGGTCAGCTTGGCCGCATGGTGGGCTGCCAGCCCGCGCTCCTACAAGAGTATGGCCGCATAACTTTGTGAGCCTGCTGAACGCTGACGTTGATTCGTGTCCTTTTCGTCGACATTTGACGGCTCCAATACACTGATTGGATTTCAGGAGTAAAATTTATGAAATACGTTCTCATCAGTATCAGTAGTCTCGTCATGATGGGCGTGGTCCTATTTTTCTTCGTCCCCGATCTGATGGAAGACCCGACGTTGTTTGGCGTCTTCGTCGTCGCCGCGCTCGTCGCTGCCGCCAGCCCGCTCCTTCCCCTGCTTTTGAGGGGCTCGAAGAAGGGCAGAAAGACCGTCTGGGCCACCGACGAGGGGAGATTCTTGATGATCGAGCGCGACGCGAGTGGGACCCTCTCCGAGTTCATCCTCGCCGGACGGGTGGGGCTGGACGAATATGGACGACATCTCTGGGGTGTGCGGCGGGTTAAGATCGAAGACGGCAAGCCCTCGGTGGTATGGAATCGCCCGACGGGATGGAAGTCGTCGACGGCTCCGGCGATGGTAGACGGGCTCATCATCGCCGGACGACCGGAATGGAAAGGAGTGATGGCCATTGATCCACAGACCGGAGAAATCGCCTGGGAGGTCCCCACGGAGGCCCCACTAAACCAGCACCACACGCCGCTTCTGCGGGGCGGACTGTTGCACATCGTCGAGGAAGAGACGGGTCGATGGTTCGATATCCGTCCCGTCTCCGGTGAGATCATCAATGATGGCCGCTACTCGACGGATAGCGAGTGGGAGGCCGTTCGCGAAAGCCACGATTCCATCGCTCCCCCCTCCCTGCTCGCCTGGGATATCCAATTGGGCCAGACGAAGATCTCCGTAACATCGTCGATCATGCGCGACGACGGTGATGAAATTGAAGTCGAACCCATCGAGGACTACCACGAGCCTGAGATCCGTCGCCCCGATCTTCCCAGCGCTCCGATGGACCCGGAGCAGTCGTACGGGTCGACCATGAAGATTCCCACCGTCGACGCTGCAGCATCCATCGGAATGTATGGCGACAATCTGTTGGTACTCGACAGCAAGGAGGGCTTCGGCGGCGACCGCAAAGTGGCCTTTGTTGTCGTCAACTGGCCCGACCTCAACGAGGTGGCCCGGTTCCCCGTCGATCGCCCCGGAAAGGCCGACGGCTCCAGTGGCCCGAGCATTGACTATTGTTATGAAGTGGACGGACTCCTTGTCGTCGTCATCGATAGACTCGAAGAATCAAGCGGAAGGGCCTATGGCGAGGAGGGCTGGATCATCGATCCCGAGACCTGGACTCGCGTCTGCTGGCTCCCCGAAACCTGTGATTCTGACAACGACGAGTTCGCCGAAATTATCCTCTACGACCGAAGCGATGCCGAGGTAGGAAGGATCGTGATCTAGCGGTACTCGTGCGGGAGCGCGGCCTGGCTGGCTGCGCCCCCGGAGGCATCGAACGATGACTCTGAATATTGCCTTACGCTGACAAATCGTCCCAATTTGGAAACCGGTCTTCATATTTCGCCCACCCCGCTTCGCCGGTGGCCATCTCTTCGTCGGTCAGTAGACAGAAGTCCAGCGCCTCGCGCATTGCCTGTGGGTCGTAGTCGATACCGATGAATACCAACTCCTGTCGCCGGTCGCCCACCTCTTCGTGCCAC
>SLPW01000508.1 GCA_007131755.1 Myxococcales bacterium
AATATACGCCAGCATATGTGGACGACCCGATGGAATGGAAAAGTGTCAGGGCAGGCAGCGAACATAGCTGTGGCCTGAAGACGGAAGGTACGTTGTGGTGTTGGGGTAACAACGGATATGGAAGGAGCGGGCTGGGGGGGCAGATCGACTTCAATACACCGCACCAGGTGGGAGACGCACAGGACTGGGCGGAAGTCTCCGCAGGTGACCACCATAGCTGTGGAGTGCGCACAGACGGCACGCTGTGGTGCTGGGGCGAGTGCGCAAACGGGAAGCTGGGGATGGACTGCCCGGATCATGTACGGATACCCGAACAGGTGGGAGACGCACAGAATTGGGAGAGCGTCTCTGCAGTCCATGACCACACATGCGGAGTGCGCACGGACGGCACGCTGTGGTGCTGGGGGCGCGGCGACGACGGTCGGCTCGGGCTAGGTGAGGAGACATCGAATCAGGACGAACCTGCGCAGGTGGGAGGCGATCAGGACTGGCAGAGCGTGAGGGTCGGTCGGGACCACACCTGTGGAATGCGCACAGACCGCACATTGTGGTGCTGGGGCGCCGGTGACAGGGGTCAGCTCGGGTTGGGAGACGAGTCCGATCACTCGACCCCCCAGCAGGTGGAAGTGCCCGTGCAGTGAAGACGTACGGGGGGATTCAGAATTCGATGGTGAACGTGGCGTTCAGCTCCGATAATGGCCGTAGCGAGGGTCGGGAAGTTCTTGAACCCTCCCTTGTCCCGGTCCGTTCGTCGCTAACAAATCGAAAATGCGGGCAACGGCAAGGACATGGGCAAGGAACTGCAACCGATCACCGCCGATCACAGAGTCACGAATGGTCATCATTGACGCGCTGCGGTGGCTAAAATAGATTCACGTTCTTCACAGGTTCAGTCGTAAGCGATAGGAGCGACAGTGGGAGCATCTCGCATATATCGAGTATTCTGTGGGTCGAAGAATGAGACCTTCCCCTCGTCGCTATCGGGGCCTGTGTTATTCCTCGTGCTCGTGCTCGTTTGGGGCAGCGGATGCGGGCTCATCGACGCGATGCAAGGAGGAGATTCCGGCGCTGGCGAGCCTCCCCAGGTCGAGATCGTCTCCGCTCCGTCGAGTCCGACCAATGAGACGAGTGCAGAATTCGAATTTGAATGTCTGGAGGCGAGAGATTGCCAGTTCGAATGTCGGCTCGACGACCGGGAATTCGAAGAATGCGCCTCGCCACTGGAGTATGATGGGTTGGGAGACGGCTTCCACGTCTTCGAGGTCATCGCTGTCTCCGGCGGTGTGGAGAGTGAGCCCGCTCAGTGGCAGTGGAATATTGATACACAGATCCCCCTGATAGAAGATCTCACCGGTCCTCCCGAAATTACGGACCAGGACGACGCCGAGATCTCCTTTTCCTGCTCCAAGGATGATTGCAGTTTCGAGTGCCGCCTGGACGAGGAGGAATTCGATATGTGCCAGTCTCCGCAGGAATACGAGGATCTGGAGGACGGGACGTACCGTTTTTCCGTGCGGGCGACGGATGAAGCTGGGAATCAGGGGCCTGAGGAGACGCACGAATGGACGGTGGATACGACGTCGCCGTTGGTGACGAGCCTGGAGGGGCCTGCAGATCCGACCAATTCGACGAGCGCCACGTTCGAATTCGAGTGCTCCAAAAACGATTGTAGCTTCGAGTGCGAGCTCAGTGGGACGGAGTTTTCCACCTGCGAATCAGGGATTGAATATACGGAACTCGACGAGGGCAACCATAATTTCGTCGTCGTCGCCACCGACGAGTTTGATAATATCGGTCCTGCTGCGACCTGGGCGTGGGAGGTGGATACGTCGCCTCCCGAAATCGTGATCGGCGATAAGCCTCCGTCTCAAATCAGGGAGAACGAGGCTACTTTTGAGTTCGAGTGTGCAGACGAAGAGGTATGCACCTTTGAATGTGCGCTGGATTATGACGACGGCAGTGGTTCGGAACAGATCGGAGAGTTTGAAGACTGCTCATCACCTCATGCAGTCGACGGGTTGAAGTCGGGCACCCATACTTTGCATATTCGAGCCACCGACGAGGCCGGAAATGAAGCCGACGAAAGTGTGGACTGGTTGGTATTGGGTTGGACGGCGATCTCCGCCGGTTCCAATCATAGTTGTGGAGTGCAAAACGACGGAAGTTTGTGGTGTTGGGGCCAAGGCGAATACGGACGCCTGGGTCTGGGCGACGATGACAATCGGCTCGAGCCGGCGCAGGTGGGAGACGAATCGAATTGGCGTAGTATATCTGGCGGCGCCTGGCATAGCTGTGGAATAAAAGACGACGGGACATTGTGGTGCTGGGGCCATAATGGAAGTGGGCGTCTGGGCCACGGAAATGGACAGGGTACAGAAAGTCCCAAGCAGGTGGGAGACGGTGATGACTGGACGAATGTGTCTGCCGGCAACGAGCACACCTGTGGAGTACGAGAGGACGGAAGGCTTTGGTGCTGGGGTTTTGGCTCAGATGGACGTCTGGGGCTTGGCGACACAGGGACCATGAATACGCCACAACAGGTGGGAGAGGGCCAATGGAGCAACGTCTCTGCAGGCACCCGACACACCTGCGGAGTGCAAAGCGACGCACGCCTGTGGTGTTGGGGTTATGGCTTAGATGGCCGTCTGGGACTGGGCGAAATCGAAAGTGAAGATATGCCACAAGAGGTGGGAGCGGACGAAGATTGGCAGTGGCAGAGCGTCTCTGCAGGAAATTCACATAGCTGTGGAGTGCAAAGCGACGGAAGTCTGTGGTGCTGGGGGCTAGGCACTGAGGGACGTCTGGGCCTGGGGGGACAGGAGGACCAAACTACGCCACAACGGGTGGGAGAAGACGATGACTGGCAGAGCGTCGCTGCCGGCAACCGGCACACCTGCGGGGTGCGAAATGACGGAAGTCTGTGGTGTTGGGGGGATAGCTCAGATGACCAATTGGGGCTGGAGAACCCGTTGCAGACGGATACGCCACAACAGGTGGGAGGAGACGAGGATTGGCGTCGCGTATCTACCGGCCGATTTCACACCTGCGCAACGCGATCTGATGGAAGTCTGTGGTGCTGGGGTCGTGGTGCCGAAGGCCGCCTCGGGTTGGGTGACGAGTCGAATCAATCGACTCCCCAGCAGGTGACAATGCCGTAGGACTGAAGAATATACGACTGCGATGGTATATAAGAGGTTGAATGGAATCAGAAAAACAACGAAAGAAAAACAACGGCAAAGGAAAAATTTGAGTCGGAAATCGGAAGTCGGAAAGATAGGTGGACGCGAGGAGTACGCAGACGCAGTTCCGATTTCCGACTTCCGATTCTTTTTTAAATTTCCCACGGGATACGGATCCACTTTCGGACTGGAAAATAGAGCTTTCGGAGACGATGTGCTCCCGCGCATCGGCAGTCCTGCGCAGTCCGTCGCAGCGACTGCCGATAGCGGGGACGCTATCGTCTCCGAAAAACCCTCCTTACCATAAGTCAGTGGTTCTCTGTGTTGTCGAGATAGCCGTAAAGACACTGGCCGAGAGTGGATACGGATCGAGTGGGAATTTCCTTTTTTTCGTTCGTAGTTATTCGCCGTTTTCACTCGATCTGCATCGAGCGCCATGATTGGCGACGGTGGGGGGAATGGTGTTGCCACGGGCCTGTAATTTCAGGGCTTCCGGGTGGGACTGGTAGTGCTCGCGCACTGCCCTGGCGAGCCGGGCGCGGCAGTCGTCGGTCACCGGGCAGGGGGATTCGTCGGAAAGCTCATCGATGAGCCCTCGGAGTAATTTGTCCTGAGGGGCGGGAAGTTTTTCGACCCAGGAGCTCAGGAGTTTGCGATTCACGAAGGCCGGAAGGGAGGCCAGGATTCCCACGTCGTTCTGGTCGTGGACCAAAATCCCGGAGGTCGTGCCGCGGTCGAGGGTCAGGACCTGAAAGAAATATACCGTATGATAGCTGAGCTGGCTTCGGCGCTCTTCTTCGGTGGGCTCGTCGGCGCTGGCGAGGGCGCTCTCGAGGATCGAGGCGTAGGTGTCGATGACGGCCTCTCCGAAGTCGGTGGCGAAGCGTCGGTCGGCGTCGAAGTCGCCGGTGTCGAAGCCCTCGAGATAAAAATGGGATACCCCGCGATGACGTTCTAGAGCGGGGATGTAGAAGTAGCGCTCTCCCTGGGCGCGGCCCTCGTCAAAGGTTTCGCCGGCAGTCTCTTCGAGCATGGCGTCGAAGCGCTCCTTTTCGTCCGGTGCTGGAAGGGAGGGATTCAAATCGGCCATCAATCGCCAATAGCCTTTGCCGTCGCGAAGCTCCGTAAAGCTTATATGGGTGTGCATCGACGGCGCCCGGGGATGGTCGGGATGAATGATCGTGGACAGGGCGGTGGCCGAGGACAGCGGCTTGTCGGGGATGTCATCGTAGTGGACGGTGGAGACGTTGATGGAGGCCCGGTTGAAGACCGGCGACAGCTCCGTGGCATAGCGGCGTCCGCCGCCGTGGCGTCCATCGTCGCGAAGCCAGTCAATGGGTTGAAAGCCGGGGTCATCGAAGGGAGCTGCGATCTTCTCCAGGGCCTCGACGAGTCCAAGCTGCAGAGATTCGACGACGTCCCAGGCCCGGGCGGCCTTTGCGGATTCGGGATGGGTGCGCCGGGGGTCGACGGTGTCTTCAAGGGGCATGGGAGCTTGCTCGATGGAGGATGGTGGTCGCGACTTCGGATGTACAAAACGCCGAGGGTGCGGGCAACCTTCCATCGGCGCGACCGCTGCCTCTAAGAATTGGTGTACAGCACGGGTTAATATCTGGAGCGATGGCATCCCTGCCGGGGAATGCTAGAATGGCGAGCAACAGTTTTGGATGAAGACGTCGAAAACTGCCTTCGGTCATTTTGAATCTTCAGGGCCCGGTCAATGTCGAGACAACCCACCGCGATTGCAACAATTACATCTATGGCCCTGGCGGCCGTCATCATTGTCGGGCTCATGACCGGTTGCGACCCACCCTCTCATGACGTGGAGCCCGGGGCGTCGGCCGAAGCTTCGGAGGGGGAGAGTTCTTCTGTGTCGGGCGATGAACAGTCCTCTTCTAAGGGCGATGAGAATCCTCCGGACCAGCAAGAAAATTCGGAAGACGAAGAAGAAGAGGAATCGGAAGAGGAGCTCTTCGATGGGGAATCGCTGGACGCCGATGATGCTCTGGCCGTCGTCGAGGTCATCGCTGCCAGCGAATCCGTGGACGGTCGCCGGCTGGCGACGAATCTGGTGCGCCGATTGACCGAGGATGGAAGGTCGCCCGTCGTCGAGGATGCAGGCTGGGAGGTGGTCTCCGTCGCGGGTGAAGAGGCACAATACCGAGCCCGTTTTGCTGCCGGTGATTTTACGGCCACCTTCGCCTACGACGGCGAAAGAGGGCGGGTGGAGCCCCTGGACGATGGGGCCTCGGAGGTCTTCGATGGAGACGGTCAGGTGCGGCCGCCGTCGTTTTATATCTATCCCGAGGCCTACGATCCGAAGGCGTCGTCGCCCGAGGAGAGGTGGACTGCGGAATTTCGAGAGCGGCTCGAGCAACTGGGGGGCCCGGGCATGTTGGAGGCCATGGGGGCCGTCCTTCGTCACGACGAGTTGATGGAGGATGCCACCTATATGCTCGTTCAAGCGACAGATGTGGACGCCGCCGCTTTTCGGGAGTGTCAGGAATCTCGAGATTGTCGCTGGAGCGTCGGCTCACTTGCGAGCGGCCAGTTGGAGGTGAGCTTCGACGCAGAATTCGATGACCATTCCGTGACCATGTCCTGGGCGGTCGATCTGGAAGAGCAAGTATTCGGCCCCCGGAACTCGGCGGCTCATCACCTCCATCAGGTGCGCCTTCCCGCCGGGGAGTTGTCACTTCCCTTCTCGGAGCCCGTGGCGTTCGATGACGGGGAAGGCGACGACGAGGAGGACTCCGACAGGCTTCCCCGCATAGGTGATGACGAGCTCAACGAAGTCATCAATGAGGAATTCACCGATATTCGCCGCTGCATCTTGCGGGGACTGGACGACGCCGAGCCCGGCTCGGTGGAGTCCTGGTATATTCATTTCTATATCGACACCCGCGGCAGGGTCGGCGCCGATTCATTTTCCGTCCAAGAGAACGCTGAAGAGGACGTCACCGATGCCGCCGTCGGTCGATGTCTGAAGGAGATCTTCCTGGAGATGGAATTTCCGCCCCTTCCGACCCCGCGTGGGGTGCAGTATCCGCTGTACGTGCGGTGACAAAGTCACGCGGGCGTCGTCCGCTTGTCATGGCGGTCGTGAATTCGCTCGTTCGATTCGATATGGTCTTGGGTCAGTGATGAATGGAATTTTCGCAAGTCAGGGAGAAGCGCGTGAGAGATTTCGGAGTATCGAGACCACCCCGGCCGGTGTTGTTGTCGATCATGATGGTAGTGATGATGGCCGTTGGATGTTCCTCGGAGCCCTCCGGTTATTCCGGAGCCGACGCAGGAGATCCGCAGCTCGACGCGGGCGATGCAGAGGACGTCGATGGGGAGAACGGGCAAGACGACGTGGGCGAACCTGACGAGGGAGATGTCGATACGGGCGATTCAGACACTGGTGAGCCCGATGCCGGCGAGCCGGACACTGGTGAGCCCGACGACGAGGTCAATTGCGACGATCATCCTCCCCTCAGTGACCTTCCGGAATGGAGCGTGGCAACAGACGTCATTGATGGAGAAGAGTCGGATCCGAATTATTATACCGGGGTGTTTCGGGGTGACGAATTCCCAGGAACGTCGAATAACTTTCCCTTTTATCTCGAGAAGGGGCAATATGTGGAAATGGAATTTACGGTCCCCGAGGATCTGATCGACCGAGCAGGCAGTTGGCGTGTCGCACCCATCACGCACATACCTTCGATCTCCGGGGCCGGCAGGATGTTTGCGACGTTGACTCGCTGTCCCGGAGATTTTGACGTGGCCAGCTTCGATGACCCGACGTGTGGAGGGATCGGGGAGTTCAGCGAGGGTTGGATCGGTACTCGTTGGACCACCGACCCGAACGATCCCGATGAGCGTCGCTGCTATATCGAACGCGGTGAAACCTATTATCTGAACATTCTCTATACACATTACGGCGCCGACCCGAAGGACTTTCCACCGGCGCAAAGTGATTGTTCAGGCCAACCAAAGTGCGGAAATCATTTTCAGCGGGGATTCCTTCCCTGAACCACTCTCCAGGACGTCGTCATAGCGCTCAAGGCCGCTGAGTCACTGAGCGCGAAGCCGCTGCACGCGGAGCGCTGAGTCACTGAGCGCGAAAAGTGAGCGCTGGCACGCGAAGCCGCGATAGAGCCCACGGAGCCTCTGCTGATGACGCGGAATAACAGCTCGACGTTGGTCGCCTGGCTAGGGATTGTGTTCCTATCGGACGTACGGGGTGCATGGCGAGACTGCCGATGGCCGGGAGACCATCGTCTCCGTAGGACCACGGATTGTCCCGGAGATACGGACCGTTCTGGAGACGATAGGGTCCTCCCTATCGGCAGTAGGCAGTGCGAGAAAAAGCGCTTCCCTGCACGTAGCAGTGTCTCGTGACGAAGCTCATGAATAATCCGGGTTATG
>SLPW01000543.1 GCA_007131755.1 Myxococcales bacterium
ATCATTACCCAACACACCATCGTCCCTTTTGACGCCACCACTATTGCACGAACGGGGGAGAACTCATGACCTATCGTGGCTATCACGGGCTGACCGTCTGGAATCGCGCCGTTGACCTTGTCGAGATGGTCTATCATCTCACCGACACCCTGCGCTCTACGGCGGCGGCGGAGGTGCCTCCGGGCTGGGACGTTCTGAGTCTTCTCAGGGAATCTGCTTTCTCGGCGGCGGCGGTGGCGGTGGCGGCGCCGGCGGCTGTGGAGGCACAGGTGGCACCGGCGGTAGCGCCGGTGGGTGGTCGATGGGATTGATCGCCATTAACTCCACGGACCTGACCCTGCGAAGAGTGGAAATCCACTCCGCCGACGCTGGAGACGGCGGTCAAGGCGGACAGGGCGGCCCCGGCGGGCAGGGTGGCAAAGGCGGACAGGGCGGCGAGGCCGCCGCCGACCAGGACAGCGGATGGCCCGGTGAGGGCGACGGTCGCGACGGTGGCGACGGCAGTGATGGCCAGAGCGGAGGCGACGGCGGAGACGGCGCCGGCGGTTCCTCCATCGCCATTTACTGCCCCCAGCAGGACACCACCATTGAGGCCGATGATTCTCTGGCCCTATTTTACGGCATCGCTGGAGACTCGCGGGGCGACGCCGGTGTGGCCGCCGAGAATGTAGACTGCGAGATCAATACCACCGAAGGCGATCCCAACCAGGATCCCAACCAAGATCCCAACGACGACCCCAATCAAGATCCCAACGACGACCCCAATCAGGATCCCAACGACGACCCCAATCAGGATCCCAACGACGACCCCAACCAAGATCCCCACGGAGAAGAGTGCAACGACGCCACCTTCCTCGACGACTGCCCCACTCGCCCCTGCGAAACCGTCGTCGACTGCGACAGTGGCTATTGTGAATACGAACCGATCTCCATTGGCGGCGCTCCCTGCACAGAATGCCTTGGCGGAGAATGCAGCGACGAAGATATCCGATACTGTGCTGACAGCGCTGATGTCTGCCCCGAAGCTTTTTGCGCCCCCGCACCGGAGAGCACCGGCGATGGGATCTACTATCACAACGAAGAGCTCACCTCTCACGTCTACGAGTGCGGACTCTGTAATCTGGGCACCAAGACATGCGCGGGCGGAGACTTTCACTGCAACGATATTGAAATTGAGAACGTCGATCCCGAATTTGCGGAGTGTGACTCCACACAGTCGGGCTCGACCTTCATCTACGTCGACTCCACCTTTACGGGCTCCGACCAGGATGGAAGCCGCCATCGCCCCTTCGCCTCCCTCAACGACGGACTGGAGTCGGCGCAGCAGCGAAATAGTGTTGCCGTCATCGTCGGCGGGAACTCCGTCTTCGACGAGACCATCGATCTTCAACCCGGGGTCTCGGTGCTCGGCGGCTTCGACCACCAGCCCTACTGGCACCTAAATACAGATCGCATGCCCACCGTCAGCGTGGGGAGTGACCAGATCGAGGGGGAGCTTCTCGTGGGGCTTCGTGCCGTCGATATCGCTCCTTATACCGAGGTGCGACATCTTCAGGTCGAAACGGACGACGTCGATGATCATGAAAGTGTGAGCACCGTGGCCCTCTACGCCGTTGATGCCGGCGGACTTCACCTGAAAGACGTCACCCTCTCTGCGGGGCGAGGCGGAGATGGTGAAGACGGTCAAAGCGGTGAAGCTGCCACGACCCCGGGCGGCGACGGAGAAGACGGACACGACGGCGACTGGTACCAAAGCCCCCACGAGCACAATGGAAATTGCCTGGACCTCTTTGATGATGAGTACACGAACGTTGCTGAGCCAATTCCTCCTGAAGCCGATGGAGGCGTCAACCCGGCCTGTTCCGGAGCCAACGGCGGCCACGGCGGTCGAGGCGATGACAATGAAGAAGGCGCATCGCCCGAAGAAACGCGACATCGTCCAGGAGGAAATTCGGCCGCCGGTCAATGCGAAAACCCCTACGGCCCCACGAATAACGCACTCTACGACTCCAATAATGCCTGTGGAGGTCGACTCTTCGAGGGTGGGGCCTACACGCCATATGACGATCAGCGAGGGAGGGACGGGCTCGCCCATGACGGCCCGGCCGCGGCGGGCACCGACGGCACCCTGGAGATTACGGTGGACGGGTTGAATTGGCAGGTTCACGGCCACGGAGGAGCGGGCCATGATGGTGCAGACGGCCGCGGCGGCGGTGGAGGTGCCTCCGGTTATACCGAATGGGATCAAACCGGAATGATCTGCTTTCTCGCCGGTGGCGGCGGAGGTGGAGGCGCCGGTGGCTGCGGGGGAACGGGCGGCGAGGGTGGTACGGCCGGCGGTTGGTCCATCGGCATCGTAGCTCAGAATTCTTCGGGCCTGACTCTGCGTTCGGTAGACGTGTCCGCTGCCGATGGAGGCGACGGCGGTCAGGGAGGAAGTGGAGGAGTCGGTTCTTCGGGAGGCTCCGGAGGATCGGGAGGACAACCGACTACAGCTCACGCAGAGCTCGACAATGAATTCCCCGACAGAGGCGCCGGAAAAGACGGCGGCGACGGAAGCGACGGCCAGACCGGTGGCTCCGGCGGCGACGGCGCCGGCGGCTCGTCGATCGCCATCTACTGCCCGGCGGCGGACACCACCATCGAGACCGCTGACCTATCCACAACTCACGGCTCCGGCGGCTCCTCCAGTGGCGATAACGGCTTGGAGAGCGACAATCGAGACTGCGATCTCGAGCCGGCCAACTGAAGAACTTTTGAAAACAGATGGCGCACTGCATCGCCGCCAGGCCATGCGGCGCGCCATCTCACCCCGCCTTTCCCCCCTTTGTTCCAGCTCTTTTTTCCCTCTTTTAATCTTCAACGTCTTTTTTTGAGAAGGTGTAATGTATAACCATCGATACCCTGCCCATCGCCTATTTTTCATCGCCATCGCCGCTTTGCTCCTATTTGTTATGGGCTGTGGTGATGAGGAATCCGACTCTTCGAGCACGCCGCCCACGACCACCGATCGGACATCGCTATGCGCCAGCACCGACGGCGTCGACGAGGAGGCGCTGCCCCAGATGCCGCGGGTATGCTTCGATGATATTGAGTGCCCCTGTGGTACCCATTGCGATCTGGGCCGCTGCGTTGCGCAGTGCAGCGAAGACGCCGAATGCGGCGACGATGAACTATGTGACGACTTCGGTCGCTGCCGCACCGAAGAGCGGGCCAACCGCTCCGGTGGCGAGCCCCGGCGACGCGCCGGCGACCTGCGCCTGAGCCGCTCCACGATGTCGATGTACGCACACGACACGGAGCGCACGGTGCGCATCGGCGCTCGCCACCACGATGTCGAACGGGTTCGCCTTCAGGCCGATTCGGGACTGGAGATCGCCTGTGACGACGGGGAGTTCTCCCAGGAGTGCTACTACGAGGGCCTGGAACCGAATGCCGACGAACTCCATGTGCGCGTTCGCGCCACGGAGGAGGCCGACTTCGAGGAGCAATCCCACCACGAGATCCATGTCTTCGGCGACCACGGTCGCTCCACGATCACCGTGCGCACCAACCCGACGCGCAGCCAGGGCGAAGCCGTCTCGGGCCGACCGGGCATCTACGAGGGCTACGCCTGGCCCGAGGGCTCGGGCTTTGCCAGCCGGCGGCGCCAGAACGAATTCGCCGACGAGATCCGCCAGTTGCGCATCCCCGTCGAAATTATCGTCTACCCCAGCGATGACGCCCGAATGCGTGTGGCTCACTTCGACGACGGACTGGGCCTGCTCTTTCCCGATGGCGAAACGGTGGGCCAATTCGAACGCGACAGCGGGCAGCCCTGGGAGTTGTCGACGCCGCGCCAGGTCTACAGCCACGCCGACACCCGTCCCCACACGGACGTCCCAATCCTGACCAATGGTCAGTCGGAGTCCGTAGAGTGGACGAACTCGCGTCTGATCATCGAGCATCGGGCCAGCTTCGAGGGGATCATCCCCGGCGAACGCGCCCCTTACGTCGACTGGGTCCTTTCGACGACCCTTGTCGAAGCCTTCGACGAAGACCAGGAATTCGACGTGCCCGCCGTCCCCGAGGGTCATCCCCCGGTGGATACGCAAAGCGCCATTGAGCAGCCGCTGGTCCTCGAAGAATTGGTCGCCGACTACTACGGGTGGGAGGCCGACGACTTCAATAACCACTCCGAGTACGTCTCCGCCCTGTTGTGCAACGAATATCCCCCCAGCGCCGGTCACCTCAGCCCCCTAAACGCCACCTTATTTGGGGAAGACCTCTATGAAATCGTCCCCGGTATCGCCCACCCCGCCGGCGAATTGGCCTGTGAGAGTGGAGAGGCACCGAAGGCCTTTGAGTTGCTCAATGACTCGGTGCTCGATGTGTACGGAAATCTGGAGACCTGCTTCGAAGACTGGGAGCGCGCCGAGGACTCGCGCAACGCCAATGTCCTGGATACCAGGGGCGCCGATTGCGTCGACGAAGCGCGCTTTATCAAGGCCCTGACCGCGGCCCAGCACGCCGACCGCGCCCGAGCACTGGGCGACGGCTCGAGCAGCGACACCCGCTCCAGCGCCCTGGCTCACCGCCTGATGCAGCAATGGCTGAGCCTCCACACCTTTGCCGGTCGCGAATATGCAAAGGTCGAGACCTTCAATGTCATCGTTCCCGCCGCTCAGGCCGTCGATCTGGAGAATAGTCGACTCGACATCATCGACCGCATCGCCCGGGGATTCGACCTGATCTTGACCCCACGAATCGCCTCCGCCGCCGCCTATCTCCCCACCTCCGTCGTCGAGGAGCCGGATTACCGAAACGCCCTCTTTTCCGGCATCGAATATCCGCCCCAACGCACGCACGACCAGCAGGTGGGTGTCCCCGTGGCCATGCTCCAGACCTACGCCGAACAATTGGCCGCCATCGGCGACTTTTTGGAGGATGTCCAATACGCCCGAAGTGATTTCGAGGAGATCGAAGCTCCCACCGAGGAGGCGATCCGAAGCGGATTATTGGTCATGGCTATGGCCCAGGGATTATATGACGAGATGCGCGTCGGCGGAGAGCCGGCCTGGCAGCACGAGTGGGATATCGCCTGGCAGCGCGTCGGGGCCCGACTGACGGGCGTGATGCGCCAGATGGAAGACGCGCGCAATATGGTCAACCCCCTGGGGATCTCCGATGTGGACCTTCCCCTGTACCGCATCGGCGACCAGCAGGCGACGATCCAGCGCTTTTCGGCGATCTCCGATTTTCTCGTCGGCGCAAGTCCCACCGATCCGGCTGTGGCCCCGGCCCAGGTCGATCGGGCCTACCAGACCCTGAATGGAGCGCGCGCGGCGTGGTTGGAGAACGTAGAGCGCGATCTTGCAGTCCAGCTTCTCGACGATGAGCAGGAGCGAAGAATCGAGACCATTCGACGCAACTACGGAAGCCAGATCAACGGCCTGTGCGGCGGCACGGGCTACGACAATATCGACGTCTTGAGCCACCCCGACGACATCGACGGCGCCGACTGCTACCTGGCTCCACACTGCAGCTTTGCAATCGAGGACTATACGGCCCGCGTCGGCGGCGCCGATCTGGGTCAAGACTTGTGCGTCACCTCCATGCTCCGAGAGCGCATCGGTCCCAGCATCACCACCGGCAACGCCGAGCTCGACGAAGTCCTCGACGCTCTCGGCGATCTCTTTGAAGACACCGACGAGCCCATCTCCACCGTCTACGGGGAAAGCCTCCCCATGGGTCGGATCCAACTCATCGTCGAGGACTCCTCGGGCTCCACGCTGGAGCAATTCGAGATCGATCCCGAGCAATTGGGCCAACGCTCCACCCAGATCCCCGACAATACTCCCGAGGAGGTCATCGAAGAGATTCAACAGGTCTGTGAGAGCCATCGCCAATACAGCGAGAGCCAGCGACCGGACAGCCTGCCTAACTCCTGCGAGCATATCGACGACTGTCCCGTGGGCTATATCTGTGACGACGGCAGCTGCGAACACGACTCCGACGAAACCAGAGACGATCCGGACTGCTACAGCGGCTCCCTCGGTGAGATGGCCCTGGAGCTTCGCTCCTTGTCGACGGCCGTGGACTCCTCGCGCTCCAAATTGCACGAGCATAGCGAGCGCTACGACAACGCCATGCAGAGCTGCATCATCATCGCCCAGGGTAACGAGGCCAAATCCGATCAGCGCGCGGCTCACCATCAGACGATGAGGTCGATGGAGTACGCCAAATTGATGGCCGACACCACGGCTCATATCTCTGCGGCCGCCCGACATAGCGCGGGGGCGGATTCGATGTTGACCTTCGGGGCTACAGCGATCTTCGCCACCACAGAAGCCCTCGCCAAGAGCGTCTCCGACGGGCTTTCCATGGCCATGACTCAGACCACTCGCGCCCACGAAGCGACGATGGCCAGCATCGACGCCGAGGTCCAGGAACAGACCTGTTTTAACGACGCCGAGATGCACCTCATCGGCATGCGAAGCGCCACGATCGACCTTCAACGCGCCTCCCAGGAGCTGAGTCAGCAACTGGTGGCCTTTGAAAATATGAAAGGTTCTGTGCAGGGACTGATGCGCGAGGGTCGAATGGAGCTACAAAATGAAATCGACCGCACCCGCGCGCCCATCGACATCGACTTCTGGCTCGACGACCGAATCCTGACCTTTGATCGCCATATGCGCGCCGCCCGCAGGGCCACCTACCTGGCGGTGATGGCCGTGGAATACGAGTACCAATTCAGCTCCGCCGAGCGTCAGGCCACGCTGGCCGCCCAGACCCCGGAGGAGCTCGAGCAGGTGCTGGCCAATCTTCGCGCCTTTACGATGACCGGCAATATCGGCGGATCCAACCCCGGCGACCTTCTGGCCGTGGTCAGCCTTCGCGACCACATCCTCCAGCTCGGCGACTACGGCGACGCCCCTGCCGGGTTCTATCAGATGAGCCCCGAAGAGCGCTTCGAGGCCCTGCTGACCTCACCTCAACTGGCGGTCTACGAAGACGGGGAGTATATCGGCCAGGAGATCCCCTTTCAGCTCGCCCCGATGGGACGACAGGCCCTGGGCAACTCCCAGGGAATCTCCCTGCTCGCCGGCACGGACTGCGCCGAGAGGCTGTGGTCGGCGAATCTGACACTCCATGGCGAAGACCTGTACCAAAATGACGATCCCAGCTTCACCCGGGTGGTGCTCAAAAAGCGCAACACCTTCTACAGTCAGTGGTGTGATGCCGGTCAGGGTACAGAGGAGCAGCCCCACCAATTGGCCTCAACCCGTCCGTCGAGAAACCTCTTCGTCGATCCCTATGCTCGCGACGAGTCGACCACTCCCGTCACCGTCGGATTTGACGGCAACGAGATCGACGCCTTTAGCAACGCCCGCATCAGCGCCTATTTCAACGTCCCCCGCGATCAATTGGAGTCCGCAGCCTATGCCCAGGGAGAAACCACAGAGCTGGCAGGTCGTGGACTCTACGGTGACTACGCCATTTTCTTTCCCGCCGAGACCCTGAGCCTCGACGGTTCTCGGGGGCTGATCTTGGAGAATATCGACGATATTTTGCTGCGCGTCGATTACGTCTCCGTCTCGCAGTGATG
>SLPW01000155.1 GCA_007131755.1 Myxococcales bacterium
GACCATCGATGGAATCGAGGTCGATCGCGATGACCTTGTGTCCATCGGTGACGATCCCGACCAAGATGCTTCCATCGTGGCATTTCGAATTTACGGATTCGAGGCAAACAACTTCGGTGGAGGCGAGAATATGCGAGTCATCGATATCGAATTCGAAGGACTTTGAGTCTTGATGATTCGAGTTGAGGTCTAGGCCTCAACAAGCCCTCCGGTCTTTTGGCCGGGGGGCTTTTTTTGTGGGGATTGGGAGGCTATGGATGAGAGGAGTTGGGTGGATGCCCCCTCCGCCACCGGCTCCGAGCGTTGGCCGACGGTGTTTGCCTGTGCGTTGCCCCCTCCGCCTCGCGAACAGCGCTCGGCACCTCCCCCACCGGGGAAGGCGACCACCGAGCTTTGGTCCACGACATCGGTTCTTCAGCGTATCCCTCCGCAGCGTCATCGATGCCACGAAGGTCCTCTCCCCGGGATCCGTAGCCACTCTCGGTCAGTATCTATGCGGTTATCTCGACAACACAGCATACCACTGACTTGTCATAAGAAGGGTTTTTCGGAGACGATAGCGTCCCCGCTATCGGCAGTCGCCGCGACGGACTGCGCAGGACTGCCGATGCGCGGGAGCACATCGTCTCCGAAAGCCCTATCTTTCAGTCCGAGAGTGGATCCGTATTCAGTGGGTGGTGGGGGAGAAACCGAGCGAAGCGAGGAGAGGGGGTAGCGCCAAACTCCCAGCGTCATCGAAGCCACGGCATCGGTCCAGCACGAAACCCACCGAAATATTGGGCAACGGTGATGCGGATGGCGTGGGCCGGAGATGGAGCCTCAGGGTGTGGCGGGCTGTTCAAAGACGGTCTCGACCTCTTTGCCGCGATAGAGCTGGAAGGTGTTGGTCTGGGGGGCGGCGTCGGTAGATTCGTCGACGATCTGGAGTCCGTCGCCGCCGTAGACGATGGTGGGTGTGGGGAGAAAGGAGCGGTCTTGGGCGCGGACGATCATGGTCCGGCGCTGGTCGTCGGCCAATTCGTCGAGCTCGTAGCGTACGTAAGCGGCGACCATCAGGCGTGTGTCGTGGTCTCGAAATTCGATCTGTGGCTCCCCGGTACGGGGGTTCTCGCCATGGACCTCGAATTCCAGCCCGTCGAGCATGCGGGGGACGATCGCTCTTTTGGATAGTTCTCGAAGAGCCTCTCCGAATTCACCGCCCAGGGCGAAGCCGAAATGAGCGCGAAAGAGGTCGGTGCGCTCGCCGGGGGCTTCGGCGTAGATGATGAGAATGTCGACGTGTTCAGGGAAGACCTGGACGAAGAGCTCGCGCTCGGGCTCGAAATCGTGTGCCTTCGCAGTGGAAGGGGCAACGGCGATGAGCGCTGAAAATCCGAGAACGATGAAGATCGTTGAAAGGATGCGAGACGACATGGCCTTCGTTGCGATCAATGCTCGTGCCAGTGGTTGAAGAGTGCCCGCACATCGCGAAGTTCGCCTTGCTCGCGCTTGATGAGGAGTTCGGCGTCGCTGTGGTCGTGGAGCCCCAGATCGAGGCTCTCCGTGCTCAGGCGTCGCTGCATGGGTCGGTGATCGCCGGCCACGATCTGCGTAGATGGAGAGGGATCAGGGCTGCACTCGGCTACCGGTGGGTTGGGGGGGGCGAATTCGTTGATGCTCGCCAGACGCCCGCCGTCGGCGTTGTCGATGACCCAGATGGGGTTGGTGAAGGCGAAGGGATGAATATCGGTCTCTTCCTCCGGAGCCAGTCCCTCGATGGCGGCGCCGAATCCGAAGGGCTCGGCGATGGCGCCCAGGGCCTGGTCGAAGGGAACGGTGGGGATCTCGGCGGGCTGGCTGACGGGGAAGAGGTTATTCGTGCCCTCTACCTCGAAGACAAACCAGGTGTCGCGTACTCCGCCGTCGGCAAAATGAATGTCGTGTTCGTCGAGATTGATGGTCACGGAGTCACTCCAGAAGCCGTCGACGATGTCGATATGACCGGTCACGATGGGCTCACCATTGGCGACGATGGTGTAGTCGAGTCCCTCGTCTCCGACGACCCAGTCGGCGGCTTTGGCCACCAGGTCGAGGGTGACCTGTCCGTCGTCGACGGCGACGGTGCTGCCGATGGGGTTGTCGTTGATGGACATATTGATGAAGGGACCGTTGGTAGCGATGTTGTGGTGGTTCTGGAGGGCCTGGACTAATTCGATGGGCTGCATCTTTTGGGGATCGTTGTGGCCGACCCAGAAGTAGTTTTTGGGAAATCCGGGCTCCGGATCGTCGGGAGATCCGTAGTGGTGGCTGTCGGAGTTGGCAGTCGCCGTATAGGGCCGGTACTCGCCACCGGGTTGGCCGTAATTGAGGAAGTTGTACCAGTCGTCGAGTCCGCCCGGGTAGGCGACGTCATCGCCGTCGCAGAGCACGGCCCCTTCGGCGGGTAGCAGATCGGTCAGGATCTGGCCTTCGAAGTCGGCAGGGGAGAAATCGCCGACGTCGAAATCCTCGCCGTCGCAGTTGTCGATGTCGATATCACCTTCGTCAAAGTCTTCGCCCAGGATATCGGCGATCATGGCGGCGTCGACGTCGGGATGGGCGCAGATCTGAGCGATGGTGACGTGATCTTCAAAGAGGACCTCGATGGCCTCGTCCGATAATTCGTCGTGGCTGGGGATACGGAAGTGCCGGACGACGTGAAGGCGCTTTCCGTTGTAGATCTCGATGGCGTCGAAGTCGTAGCTGAAGGCCGAGCAAAAGCCGCTCTCTCCTTCGGGACAGCGATAGGCAAAGGAGGGCCCGCTGGGGCTGAGGGCAGCGGCGGCAGCCAGATCGCCGTCGAAGCCTCCCTCCGATCCGGCGTGGGCGATATTGAGGGGGAGTTCGGCCCGGGCTGTCAGGGGATCGAGGTTGTGTTGGTTGAAATATCCCAGGATGGAGTCTCGGGGATGGTTGACCTGAATGATGGTGTTGTCCTCATCAATGGCGCCCATTTTCCGCACGCTTTCGAAAAATTCGTCGGGTGGGGTGTCCTGCCATCTGACGGATCCCCGATTCTGAGATGCGATATCCTGGCGAAGGGGAAAGGCGTTGAAGTGCCCGGCTTCCATGGTGGTCAACTCGAGGCCGACGATGGAGCGCAGATAGGGATGCAGATTGTTGCGGAAAATATAGGGGGCGAAGTCGGAGATGTAGTTGTGGTCGGAGGAGACGACGACCTCTACGCCCTCGGCGGCAATGCTGATGACGCGATCGTTGTAATCGAGTCCGCTGTCGATGGAGCCGGCGGCGTGCATATGAAAGTCGCCGGAGAGATAGCCGTCGGGGTTGATCTGGCGTTCGATGCTGGCGTTGAGGCGGGTGACACGGCCCGGATCGACGACGACGTCTTTGGTGGTCAGTCCGTATTCGGCGCCGCGGCTGAAGTAGATGGTATATTCGCCGGGGACGACGTCGAGGGCGGCGCGGCCGTCGGCGCCGGAGAATTCGATATTCTCGATAAAACGGCGCGGAGAGTCGTCGTCGGGATCAAAGATCACGGACTCGCTGGTACGCCAGCGCTCACCGACGGAGAGATCGAAGAGATATTGCCGCGGCTGAAGTCCGGGGATGGGATCGTATTCGCCGACGACGGTCATCTTTGCGGGGATGGGGCTACCCGTCTCGTCGACGATCATGGCTTCGATGCGACCCGTGGCCGGGGCGGGGGCCTGAATATTGGTGGTGCCGTCGACCTCAAAGGAGCGGAACTCCGAGGTGGGGCCGCCGGGAAGTTGTGTGCGGTAGCAATATTGTCCGGGGGGGAGCTGAAATTCGAAATAGCCCTCGGAGTTCGTATGAGCCTGGTTGATGATGATGGGCCCCGGGTCGTTGGAGCCGGGCTCGGCGGGGGTGCATCCGTCGCCGTCGGGATGAAGCTCGTAGGCGAAGAAATTGGCGTGTCGACCTGCCGGTTCTCCGGTGGCGTCGTGATAGATGCGCCCGGTGACGGTATCCGTATCCCGATCGTGAATCTTGTAGACCTCGTCGCGGACGCTGGCCACGTCGCCTGTGCCGACGACGAAATAATTGACGGCCGTAAAGCTCTCGCCCGGGCCCAACTCGCCGATGATCTCGTGGGTGAAGGCTCCGCCGTATCCTGCGGCCTGAAAGATGAGCAACATGTCGAAATCGTTGACGTCGTCGCCGTAGTATTCGGGCTTGTTGTAGACGAAATTACTCTGCGGCGAAGGTGCGGTGGCAAATCCGTAGCTGATGCCGTCGGTGCTCGTCGTGGCCAGGAGATCCGTGATGTGTCCGGGAAGAGCGGGAAGATCGACGGGTTCGTTGGCGTAGATGTCCTCGAGCCCGAAGCGGATATCGTAGCCGAGGCCGGGAGCAAATAAGGAGTTCATGGCCCCGAAGCCGAGTGCCCAACCGGTGGGTACGGTGAGCTGTTCGAAGTCGATGGCCTCGATGAAGTCCGTCAGTCCGCCTCCGTCTGCGTCGCCGTTGTCGTCATCGTCTCCATTGAGAAAGTCGCTGAAGGCGTCGAGCAGTTCCTGAAAATCCATGGGGATCGACAACGTACGCCCCGTAGTACGGTTCGTCATCTCCGACTCCAGGCGCGCATGGCGGTCGCCGGGTTCGAGAATATAGCGGGCCGTAAATTGAACGAGGGGAGTTCCATCGGAGTCGGGCATCTCCCCACGCAGCAGGTCCAAAAGGTGGGGGTGGTAGGCCTTGACCATGGCGTGATTGAAGAAGCGCAACATGGTCACGAATTCCCCGCCGTCACCGCGCACCTCCAATACGGCTGCGTCGGGGTGGATGTCGTCTCGATCCATCTCTGCCGGATCGACGACCACAATCTCCTGGGGATCGATGACTTCCAAAAAGTAGGCTGGAAATGCCTCTCCGAAGGTGTCGCGGCCGTTTCCGCCAAAGGGATCGCCTTCGCCGGCGGGGCGAACCAGATCGGCGTCGATAAGCGATCCTCCGAACAGCCCCGTGCCGCGATTGAAGGTGGTGTTCTGAACGACGAGACGAATCTTATCGTTTTCGATGACCCAATCGCCCACTTCTCCCAGGGCGCCGGGGCCACCGATGAGCTGATCGCGGTGGGTGGCCTGGTATGCCTGTGCGAAGCCCTGAGGTTCGTCGGACTGGCAACTGCCCAACAAGAGCAGGGCGCCAGAAGTCAGAAGGGCACACAGGAGTAGGGTTGCGAGTCGGACTCGGTGGCGAAGGTTACAGCGTACGGATTGTGGCATGTCGAAGGCTCACGGGGTTACCACTGAAGTTGAAGCAAGAGATCGAGGCGGTCGTTGTCCAGGGGGCGTCCCTCTTCCTCGTGGAAAATGAGGGTGTAATTCGCCATCAGGCGAAGGGGATACTCCCGGGCATTATAGTTGAGACCGATGGTGTGGTGAAACTGAGCGTCGTGCTCGAAGAAATCGTCCTCGTCGTCACCGCCGTGGCTAAAGGTGGGGTCGTAAAAAGCAAAGCGGTAGGCCGGTTGAAGGCCGAAGGTCGGCTCCTCGTAGGCCACTTGAACCTGAAATCCCAGCCCCGTCGTCTCCGGATCCTGCTCGATGTCGGGGACGCTGCGAGTTTCGCTGACGATATTGGTAAAGAGGGTGAAGTCGGCAAAATTTGCCTGCACGTCAGCCGTCCAACCCCAGGTGGTGCGATCGACCTGGTCGGGGGGATCTCCGAAGGTGCGATCGTTGTGAAAGGCAGCACCACCGACGGCGATCATATCGCCCAGATGAAAGGCGGCACGGCCATAGTAGGCGAGGCGATCGTTTTCGTTCATCGACCGGTTGGGACCGTTTCCGTTCGCCGCGGCCAGGGCGTAGCTGATGGCCGGGCCGTCCTGGAAGTCATCGCTGAGAGGAACGGCGCCGCGGGCCTGAAGGCCGATCTGACGCCCCTGACTCATGCCGGGAACGTTGAATCCCTCCGTACCCCGGACGCCGCGATTGGCGACGGAGCGGTGGACGAAGAGCAGATCTGCCGACGAAAGCAAATCCTCGGCGTCAAAGGGCGCCTTGAATTGGCCGACGTTGAGTTGCAGGAAGTCGAGGGGGGAGTAGTAGACGTAGGCGTCAGCCATGCGCATCGCCAACTCCTCGACGGGAGAGTCGGGATCGGTGCGGGTCAGGCGGCTTCCGGCATCGAGCGAGAAGATCGCCCCCAATCCGCTGTCCATTTCGGCGCGAGTGATGAGGCGGGCGTCCAGGATCTGAAAGCCATCATTTCGACCGAAGAAGTCATAGGTGGGATCGGACTCAATCCATGTAAAGGCGGTTCGCATATAACCACCGATGGCCAGGCTCCAGCGGTCGCCTTCTTCGAGATTGCCCATGACCTGGATATTTGTGACCGGATCGGCGTGAATGGCGGCGATCCCGGCGGCGGGGGCATCGTAGTCATCGTCTTCGACGGGGACGCGACGCGTGTCATCGCCTTCTACTTCGGGATCATCGAGGGGAGTGGAGTCGACGGTGGTCGTCACCGGATCTTCCGGGGCGTCGTCGCTTTCGGCGTCCTCGACGTCGAGGGGGATTGAACCCTCGGTGGTCGCTGTCGGTGCTTCTCCTGGCTCGTCGTCTGCCTCCACATCGTCTGGCTCTTCGCCCTGCGGTGTCGTGGACTCGACTTCGTCCTCCTCGGAGAGCTCGTCATTCTCATCGCCCGGCTCGGCGTCGGCTTCCTCGCCATCTTCCGATGGGTCGACGGCGTCGGTCTCGGCCTCGTCTGCAGCCGAATCCGGCTCGTCTTCTTCCGGTCCCGTCGCCTCGTCGCTCGCCACCTCGTCGCCGGTGTCTTCGGCGGGGATCTCCTCCGCTTCATCGGCGAGGGCAACGGAAGGGGCCGTGGCGAGGAGAGTGATCACCAACAGGGCGGGCCAATACGTCTTTGTCACCATCATGACTGCCTCGGATACAACGGCTGACACGTTCCCGGCAGGGATCGTGCCGCACTTATCGGTACGTAGGATTTAGATCTGCTTTTTTCGAGCGCCGGCGCGCCCTGGTCCAATACATTCATCAAATGTCGTTCGAGCTGTGTGTTTTCGCACGCCTCCGGGTGTATCACGAGTGGTGGACCTTGGTCCATTGTGGCATTGGATTGCCTCGCACTGTGAAAGAGGCTTGACGGGCGGGGATGCCTGGGTACACTTGCCGGCCCTGGGATGAGATATGTCCCGGGTCCACCGGCGCCTGGAGGAGTGGCCGAGTGGTTGAAGGCACCGGTCTTGAAAACCGGCAAGCGGCAACGCTTCGTGGGTTCGAATCCCACCTCCTCCGTTGCGAGCCCAGGCCGGAATTGACCCCCGGGCCGAGTTGTTTGACAACCGAAGAAGAAGGATGATTTGGAGAGGTGGCCGAGTGGCTGAAGGCGCTCCCCTGCTAAGGGAGTATACGTTTACCCGTATCGAGGGTTCGAATCCCTCCCTCTCCGTAGTATTGATTTTCAAACGGAACGGACTCCCGTCGCCACGTCGGCTGATTTGTCCATCTTTCGGTTTGAAAAGCCTCGACGTAGCCCTCCGGGTACGCCTGCGTTTTTCAATTCCGAAA
>SLPW01000509.1 GCA_007131755.1 Myxococcales bacterium
AAAAACCCCAGATCGCGCATTGCTCCTAAAAGCCATCGTCGCGTTTCACACCTAATTTCTACTCACGACTCGAGACCCACGACCCGAGACCCGAGACTCACGACCCAAGCCCCAAACCCCAAGACCGCAATGAACCAACGCCAACGATTTATCCGTGCCTGCCGCTCCCAGCCTGTCGACCGCCCACCGGTGTGGGTCATGCGCCAGGCCGGACGCCATCTTCCGGAGTATCGAAAACTCAAAGAGAAATACTCCTTCCACGAGATCGCCCAGACCCCGGAGCTGGCCCTGGAAGTGACCATGCAGCCACTGCGCCGTTACGATATGGACGCCGCCATCATCTTCACCGATATCCTGGTGATCCCCGAGGCCCTGGGCCAACCCTACGGCTTTCCCAAAGGCGGCGGCATCGAGATGGACTTCGCCATCGAGTCCGAAGCCGATATCGATCGCCTCTCCCCCGAAGGTGTCCGCGAAAAGCTGGCCTACGTCGCAGAAGCCCTGAAGTTGGTGCGCGCCGAATTGGGCGACCAGCGGGCGCTCATTGGCTTCGGCGGAAGCCCCTGGACGCTGGCCACCTATATGATCGAGGGCGGAAGTTCCAAAGAGAAGGAACGAGCACGCGAACTCTTCTACACCGACCGTCCTCTCTTCGACCGACTGATGCAAAAGATCACCGACGCCCTGGTGGATTATCTCCACATGCAGATCGAAGCCGGCGCCGACGTCATCCAACTCTTCGACAGTTGGGGAGGCGCCCTGGCACCGGACGCCTTCGAGGGGGCATCGGTGCGCTGGATGCGCGAGATCGTCGATGCCCTGCCCGACGACGTGCCCACCATCGTCTTCTCCAAGGGCATGCACGATCACACAGACGCACTCGTCAGCACCGGCGCCGACGTCCTCGGCGTGGGCTGGACGGCGCGGCTTGAAGAGGTCAAAGCCCGCCTTCCCGACGACGTCGCCGTACAGGGAAATCTCGATCCCGTGGTCATGAATACCACACCGGAACTCGTCGAACGGGAGGCCACGAAGATCCTGGGGGCCATGAAGGACTACGACGGCCACATCTTCAACCTCGGCCACGGGATCTCACCACGCTGCCGCATTGAATGCATGGAAGCCCTGGTGGAGACGGTCTCCAACTTCAGTGGATGAGTCGACCATGTCATCTCGTATCGCCATCATAGGTTCCGGCATCGCCGGCCTCGCCACGGCCTTCGAGCTTCGACGGCGCGGTCACGACGTCGCCGTATTCGAAGCCGAAAGTCGTCCCGGCGGACCGGTCCACACCTTCGAACGCGATGGCTATCTCCTGGAGACGGGCCCCCACAGCCTTCTGGTGCGACACAAGCAGGTTCTAACGCTCATCGAAGCGCTCGACCTCGAAGCCGACGTCATCGAGGCCAATGATTCGGCCAAAAAACGCTTCGTGGTCCGCGACGGACAGCCCCTGGCCCTTCCCATGTCACCGGGACAATTCTTCACCACACCCCTTCTGTCTGCGGCCGGTCGTCTCCGCCTGCTGGCCGAGCCCTTCATCGGGCGCTTCGACAATGATGATATCGACGAGACCCTGGCGAGTTTTACGTCCCGAAGGCTCGGTCCCGAGGCGCTCGCCTACCTGGTCGATCCCTTTGTCGGTGGGATCTGGGCCGGCGATCCCCGCAAATTGTCGGCTCGTCATACCTTCCCCACCCTCGTCGAATTCGAGCAATCCGCCGGCTCCATCGCCCTGGGGGCGATCAAGAGTCGCCTCTTTTCGCCAAACGAAGACAAGGTCCCCCGTCGCCTCATCTCCTTTCGCGGCGGAATGAAGACCCTCATCGAAGCTCTCGGTGAGAAGTTGGAAGACGCCCTCCGTCTGGACAGTCCGGTCTGCAAACTGCGCCGCGACGAACGAGACTGGCGTGTCATCTACCAGCGAGGAAAGGCCCGCCGCGGCGATTCCTTCGACGCCGTGATATCCACGATTCCCGCCTATGCGTTAGGTAATCTGGAGTGGGAGAATGTGGAGCCGCCGCGCGACCATATCGACGAACTCAGGCGCCTTCCCTATGCCCCCTGCTGCGTCGTCAGCCTCGGTTTTCACCGCTCGCAGGTAGGCCATCCCCTCGACGGCTTTGGAGTCCTCGTCCCTCGCGTCGAAGAATTCCACATCCTGGGCTGCCTCTTCGTCTCCTCCATGTTCGACGGTCGCGCCCCGAAGGATCACGTCTTGCTCACCGCCTTCGTCGGCGGTGCCCGACAGCCCGAGTTGACCGACGATGACGACGCCACCGTCGCCGACATGGCCCACCACGATCTGGGACGACTCCTCGACATCGACGGCGAACCCAGGTTTGAATCTCTTACGCGCTGGGATCGCGCCATTCCCCAGTATGAGGTCGGCCACGGCGTCCACCTCGACACCCTGGATCGCCTGGAGGCCCAGCTCCCTCACGTGTATTTTGCCGGGAATTACCGCGACGGCATCGGGATGCCCGATCTCATCGGCTCCAGCGTCACTCACGCCCGAAGAATCCACAACGATTTGACGAATTGACGGCACAACCTTCGAGGATCCCCATGGCAGAATTCAACCTCACCCGACGGCCCCGCAGACTGCGCGGCTCCCACCATCTTCGCTCCATGGTGCGCGAGACCCACCTGCGAAGAGACGACCTCATCATGCCCGTCTTCATCACCCACGGGGAGAACGTCCGAAACGAGATCCCTTCGATGCCCGACATCTACCAATATTCGCTCGACGAGGTAGATCGCGAACTCGACGCCCTGGCCGAGGCCGGCGTCCACCGCGTCATCCTCTTCGGCATCCCCTCCGAAAAGGACCCCGTCGGCTCCGACACCTTCTGCGACGACGGGATCATCCAACGCTCCCTTCGCCACATCCGCGATCGCTACGACGACTTCTATCTCATCACAGACGTCTGCTTTTGCGAATACACCGATCACGGCCACTGCGGCGTCGTCCGCGACGACGGCACCCTCGACAACGACGCCACCCTGAAGAACCTCCAGAAGCAGGCTCTGTCGCACGCCGAGGCCGGCGCCGACATGATCGCCCCCTCGGGCATGATCGACGGCATGATCGGGGCCATGCGCACGGCTCTTGATAAAGAAGGGTTTTCTGCCCTGCCGATCATGAGCTATGCCGTCAAATACGCCTCGTCCTTCTACGGCCCCTTTCGCGACGCCGTGGAATCGGCACCCCAATTCGGTGACCGAAAGACCTATCAAATGGACCCGGCTAACCGACGCGAGGCCCGCGTCGAGGCCCGTCTCGACGTCGACGAGGGCGCCGACCTGCTGATGGTCAAACCCGCTCTGTCCTATCTCGACGTCATCGCCGACATCCGACGCGAATTCGATCTCCCCCTGGCCTGCTACAACGTCTCCGGCGAGTACTCCCTGGTCAAAGCAGCCGCCGCCAAGGGCTGGGTTGACGAAACGGGCATAGCCCACGAAAAGCTATTGTCCATGAAACGCGCCGGCGCCGACCTCATCCTGACCTATTTCGCCCGCGACCTGGCCCCCTCACTCGACGCATAACCCCACACACCCCTCCCCAACCGGGGGCACCCGCTCGCGGGTCGTGGGAGGTGCCTGAGCCGATAGGCGAAGGCGGAGGGCCCCCCCCAACAACCCACCACCCAATACCCACTACCCACTATTCGGTATCCCATGAAAGGCGTACTCCTCCTCAACCTCGGCTCTCCCGACTCCACCGCCCCCGGCGATGTCTACCGCTATCTGCGACAATTCCTCAACGATCCACGGGTCATCGACTACCCCTATTTGAAGCGAAAACTCCTGGTGGAGGGCATCATCGTCCCCTTTCGCTTTCGAAACTCCGCCGAGGCCTACGATAAGGTGTGGACCGACGAAGGATCACCGCTCATCGTCTACGCCGAGCGCGTCCACGCCATGCTCAAAGATCGAATCGATCTCCCCGTCGAAATTGGCATGCGTTACGGAAACCCCACCACCGAGGCCGGCATCCGGGCTCTTCTTGCAAAAGACGTTGACGAGATCTTCCTCATCCCCATGTATCCCCACTACGCCATGTCGAGCTACGAGACCGCCGTCGCTCACGCCCAGGACGTCCTCGAGGAGATCTCTCCCGACACCCGACTCGTCGTCCAGCCCCCCTTCTACGACGACCCGGACTATATCGACGCCCTCGTCGAGGTCGCACAACCCCACCTCGAGGAGGAATTCGACCACATGCTCTTTAGCTACCACGGCGTCCCGGAGCGCCAGGTCAAGGCCACCGATCCATCGGGGTGTTATTGCCTTCGCATCAACAATTGCTGTGAGATGAAGAACCCGGCCCACAGCTTTTGCTACCGGCATCAGTGCTTTGCCACCACCCGGGCCTTCGTCGAAAAGGCAGAGATTCCACAGGAAAAATACTCCGTCAGTTTCCAGTCACGTCTCGGAAGCGATCCCTGGCTCCAGCCCTTTACGGACCACGTTTTGGAGCGACTGCCCTCGGAGAATAAGAAGCGGATCGTCGTCATCTCCCCGGCCTTCGTCGCCGACTGCCTGGAGACAATCGAGGAGCTCGGCATGGAGGGTCGCGACGACTTTCTGGAGGCCGGCGGAGAGGACTACCGCCTCGTCCCCTGCCTCAACGATCACCCCCGCTTCATTGATCTTCTCGAACGCTTCGTCCAAGACTACCTCCACGAAAAGCTCAAAGCATGACCAACGGCACGGATGCCCCCTCCCCGTTGGCGGGGAGGTGCCTGACCCGATAGGCGAAGGCGGAGGGGGCGCCGGCAACTTACCAACTCACGTCCGCTCTCTAACCCCTCCCCAACTTGATTGGGGAGGTGCCTGAGCCGATAGGCGAAGGCGGAGGGGCCAACACGCAAACCCCACAACCCACGTCCGCTCTCTAACCCCTCCCCAACTTGATTGGGGAGGTGCCTGAGCCGATAGGCGAAGGCGGAGGGGCCACCACGCAAACCCCACAACCCACAAGACCCCACCATGTTCCAAAAAAGCAAAGAACTCCTCGCCAGGGCCCAAAAGACCATGCCCGGCGGCGTCAACTCGCCAGTGCGCGCCTTCACCTCCGTCGGCGGCTCTCCACCCTTCATCGACAGCGCCCGCGGCCCTCGTATCACCGACGTCGACGGAAACGAATATATCGACTTCGTCCTCACCTGGGGCCCCGCCATCGTCGGCCACGCCCACCCCAGGGTCGTGGAGGCCTGCCAGAAGGCCGTCGCCCGTGGCTCCTCCTTCGGAGCCCCCACGAAGCTCGAGATCGAGCTCGCCGAGGAGATCGTCGACCGCGCCCCCGGCGCCGACGTGGTGCGCCTCGTCAACAGCGGCACCGAGGCCTGCATGACGGCCATCCGCGTCGCCCGAGGGGCCACGGGACGCGACAAAATCATCAAATTCGAGGGCTGCTACCACGGCCACTCCGACTCCTTTCTCATCGCCGCCGGAAGCGGCGCCACCACCCTGGGCGTGCCCAACTCCCCGGGTGTAACGAAGGGAACCGCAAAGGACACTCTCCTCGCCAGATTCAACGATATCGCGTCCGTCGAGAAATTATTCGACGAAAATAAGGGTGAGGTGGCAGCGATCATCCTGGAGCCGGTCTGCGGCAATACGGGATGTCTTCCTCCGCAAGACGATTTCTTGCAAAAACTTCGCGCTCTCTGCGACGACCACGGCGTCGTCCTCATCTTCGACGAGGTCATGACGGGCTTTCGCATCGCAAAGGGCGGCGCCGCCGAGCGCTACGGCATCACCCCCGATATGTATACCTTCGGAAAGGTCGTCGGCGGAGGCTTTCCCCTCGCCGCCTACGCCGGCCGCGAAGAGCTGATGCGCCACGTCGCCCCCGACGGCCCGGTCTATCAGGCCGGAACACTCTCGGGAAATCCCGTGGCTGTCACGGCAGGCCTCGAAACCCTGCGCCTTCTCGACGACGACGCCTACGACCACCTCGAAAAGACGGGCGCCCGCCTGGAGGCGGGAATGAAGAAGATCATCGAAGATACGGGATATCCCCTGAGCACCCACCGCGTGGGCTCCATGTTCTCCCTATTCTTCACCCCCGAAAGCCCCGTCGATCACGACGACGTCAAGGCCTGCGACATCGAGCGCTTCAACCAATTCTTTCACGCCATGCTGCGCCGAGGCGTCTACCTGGCCCCCAGCCAATTCGAAGCCGGGTTCCTCTCTATCGATCACGACGACGCCATCATCGACGAGGTCCTCGAAAAGACGGCCGACGCCCTCGACGAGGTGTTTTGAGCCCCATCATTAACCACCCAACGTCCATCGCTCCATTTGTAGCCCCGGGTGACCGTTGTTCGGGAGCCCGGGGTTTCGTGCGCCGAGCCCGCCGAGGCACCTCACCCCCACCACGACGCTCGATCGTCGTCCCAGCCCTCCTCGCCAATCAGAGGTACAAAGGCCACCTGTGCAAGTTCGCTTCGCTCAAAACTGCCGTCGGCATTTCTCGTCACCCGAATCAGGCGCTGGTGGCCGCGAGTTTCCTCGACGGGGATCACCAGTCGGCCCCCATCACGGAGTTGTTCCAGAAGCGTCGTAGGTATCGTCGGCGCCGCAGCAGTGACCAGAATCGCGTCGAAAGGTGCCTCTTCCTCTAGCCCCTTGCTCCCGTCGCCCCTTCGTACATCTACGTCGTATCCCACCTTTTCGAGCGCCTCCCGTGCCTTGTCGGCCAGCCCATCGTGGCGCTCCACGCTAACCACCTCTGCTCCCAACTCGGCCAAAACCGCCGCCTGGTAGCCCGAGCCCGTTCCCACCTCGAGCACCTTGTCACCGGGCTCGATCTGCAGCGCCAACGTCATCAAGGCCACCACATAGGGTTGCGATATCGTCTGCCCCCGCCCGATGGGAAGCGGCCCGTCGCGATAGGCCATTTTGCGATATCGACGAGGCACAAAAGCCTCTCGTGGTACCTTCCCCACCGCCTCCAACAGCCGCGGATCGTCGATCCCGCGCTGCTGAATCTGGTAGCGGACCATCCTGTCGCGCGCCTCTTCGTGCTCCATGACTGCTCCCATTGCGCATTGTACGGCTCGTCGCTGGGAGCCAAAGCTACTCCCCTGCACAGGCTATCCAACCCTTGCAAACTACGTCGAAAGCGCCTTGCGCGCCGCCTCCACGACCTTTCCAACCAGAATCACTCCCTTGAAGAACACCACCTGCGCCGGTGAGGCTTCGAGCTTTTCGCGATCCGTCTTGAGTCTCTCGCTTACCACGAGCACCACCGGCGGATCGGGTTTCATCTCGGACAGTCGCTCGAGCCGTCGTTTGAGATATCCGATGCGCCAAAAACCGACGATCTCGATCCACACCTGGTCACCCTCGTCGGTGGTCACGGCGTAATCCGTCACCAGCACCTCGTTGTCGCTCAGGTCGACCACCTCTCCGCGGCGCTCCAACTTCCAGCCCTCGGGCCCGGTTTCGGAAAACCGCTTTTCGAACCACCGCTCCTCCTCGGCGACCCACTGCCCCTTCGCTCTCCGAAGCGGCACAAGC
>SLPW01000250.1 GCA_007131755.1 Myxococcales bacterium
CGAGAACGAGAACGAGAACGAGAACGAGAACGAGAACGAGAACGAGAACGAGAACGAGAACGGCTTTACATAGATTTATTCCCGTGAATTAAGCGCAATTCAGAGCCGCACGCGGGGAGGGTCAATTGCCTTCGATGGCGGTTTGGGGTTTTCGACGCAGGCTATAAGAGGTGGTTCAAGGCAATAGAGCCTCCCCACAAGCGTCAGCGCAGTGGGGAGGTCCCCGAGTGAACACGAGGGTGGAGGGGTCCTCCGCAGGATACCAACCGTCACCTGAAGAAAATCCCCCCCTCAATTCACCGCCGGACTCCCGTTATCCCACCCTCTTTTACTCATCCTCACCACCCCCTGGCCGTGCGAGCATACTCTGCCCTGTCCGTCCAGAATCCGGGCCGACGAAAAGACCAGCGTCTTCCCCGCCCGATCCACCGTGGCCTCGGCGATGATCTCGTCTCCCGTCACGGGCCGCTCGAAATTCATGGAGAGCTGAATCGTCGCCGAGCGCCGCGCCGGGTCTACGAGCGCCGCCGAGCAACCGACGACCAGATCGTAGAGCGCCGCCAGGACTCCGCCGTTGACCGCCGCCATCTTGCCCATGCCGCCCATATGCCCGGACTTCAATTCGTCGATGATCGCCTGCACCCGGTAGACGTCCGGAAATTCCACCCTGGTATTGAAGAACGCCAGCGTCTCACTCTTGTTGAAGGACTTCGAATAGCGCTCGAGGGCTTCCATGCTCACACCGAACTCGTTGACTTCTTCCGAACTCATCACTCCTCCGACTTCTCACCACCGCCCGCTCCGGGCACGAAGACTTTGTCTCGATAATACCTCAGCTCCCGGATCGACTCCTGGATATCGTCGAGCGCCCGGTGACTGCTCCCCTTCAACGGCGCCTTGATCTCTCCTTCGTACCAGTGGCGAATCACCTCCTTGAACGACGAGACGTCGATGATCCGATAGTGCAGATAGGCCTCGAGCTTCGGCATATACTTCGCCAGAAAACGCCGGTCCTGCCAGATGGAATTTCCACATAGCGGGGCGTCTCCCTCTTTGCAGTGCTTGCGCACGAAGTCCAGAGTCCGCCTCTCGGCCTCCCGAAGACTCACGGAGGACTCCTTAACGGCCTTCGTCAACCCCGACTCGCCATGGTGTTTCGTATTCCACGCGTCCATCGCCTCCAGCACCTCATCGGGCTGGTGAATGACGATCTCCGGGCCCTCGGCCAACACCTCCAGATCGGCGTTCGTGATCAACGTCGCGATCTCTAGAATCCGGCAAGAATCCACCTCCAGCCCGCTCATCTCCAGATCGATCCAGACCCACTTTTGCGATGTCGCCATCTACTACGTCCTCTTTTTACGTCTGCAGTTTCTTGTCGACCCGACCTCTTACGCCTCATACCATGTTGGCGCCGAAGGTACATCTTCCTTCGTCTTAGGTTCGTGCTCGCCCCATCGCCCCCCACCCAACATTGACTCCCCACGACAGTTCTCACTACTCTCCTCCTCGGTCGCACTATCTCCCAGCACCCGGATGGGACCATGCCCCCACATTTTATCACCCGTCATTTTTGCATTCCCGCCACCCTTGCCGTTATGGTGGTCCTGCTCGTCACGTTTTTGACGGGGTGCACGACGACGGCCACCCTCTCCCACTATGACGAGGAGCACGGAGCCTACCTCGAATTGGACGTGGAGCCGAAATCGGCGAAGATCTACATCGACGGTGACTACGAGGGCGTCGTCGAGGGCTGGCATCAACAGGTCGTCCCCGTCGAGCCCGGCGAACGTCGCCTGGAACTTCGCGCCGACGGCTATATTGCTCAGCGTTTTGACCTCGACGTCGAGGAGGGCCACTGGCTGACCCTTCGGGCCCGGCTGGAGCAGGCGATCGAATTTCCCGACGAAGACCAGGCGCCCGACGAAGAAGAGCACGAACCGATGCCCGCCCCCGATCATCCCACGGCCCCCGAACCCTGACCCCGACGATACCATGGCACCATCGCAGGACATCGAATCCATCCTAGAGTCGCTTTCGTCCCTCAGCGAGATGCTCGACGGTGACTATACCTCCATGGCTCTCGTGCGCTCCGACGGCACCTGGTATCTGGAACAAAATGAGGCCGTCCGCCTCCAAAAACAGCTCCTGTCTACCGACTCCTGTGGTGAGCTCATCGACTTTCTTCGCCGCCAGGGCCCGGTTGTGCATCGCGACAAGTGGTGGGCTCACTGCGTCTCGGCCCCCCACGCCTCCACGGTGGTCTTCGAGCGCCGTCCCGTCGTCGAGCCCGACGGGCTGTCTCCGCATACTCTGGAATTGCTCAGAGCCCGCCTCGAGCCAAACGCCAACGGCGTCGTCTTCGGCCCCTCACGCCACGCCCGCACCGGTCTCTTGCTCAGCCTGACCCGTCACCTTCCGTCGGGCCTCGTACTCTACGTCGGGCCCGTCCCCCCGATGGAGCCCGAAGACCGCTCTTTGGTGCACGTCGCCCCGCCGCGCCACGACCGCGATCGCCGCGAGCTGGCCCCTTTATTCGAGCGCGCCGCGGTGGTCCTCTTCGACGGACCGGTCAACCCCGCCGATCTGCGCCTTCTTCTTAGCGGATCTCATTCCACCAATCGCTGGATTGCCGTCGACGCCCCGGATCAGCACAGTTGGATCGACTCCGCACTGGAATCCCTCCACAGCGGCTCCAGAATCACCACCCGTATCGGAGTCCGCACCACCTCCGTCGACAAGATCCGCGTCAACTACTTCGCCGAGAAGGTCGACGACCACTGGAACGTCCTCCTCGACGGAGATCATAGCGCCGACGACGTCGCACAGGATCACGAGATCACAAGGGCCGAGCAAAGCCGCCTGTCCGCGCAGCTGACTTCGCCCATCGATCGCCGCGCGCCCTCCCGTCGAAAGGAGGACCCACCTGCCGACGATCCCTCGCCACCCGACGGCGATGATATACCGCCCTTTGACGTCGCCGCTCTGATGGCGGAGGACGAATCGCCTCAGGCTCTGCGCGAAAGTGGCCAGATAGACGTCCCCGGCTTCACCTCCCCGGGCGACGACTCCACAGACGGCTCCGGCAAAATCACAGCCGACCCCACAGACGCTCTGCGCGGCCAAAAAATCGACGGAGCTCTCCCCGGTCTCGTCGCCGCAAGCGATATCGACGACGTGGAGATCCCGGAACTGGAGCCCGCACAATTGCGACAGACCTTCGACGGCTCTGTCGCCGACATCAAGGATCTAAACCGGGCCACAACGTCCGACGAAGACGAAGAATATTCACCGGCAGACAGCGACGACGACGATCCGAATACCGAACCCATCGACATCGACGATGACTCTTCCGATGACAGAGACGACAATTCGTCTCTTTCGGAAAACTCCGAACCCTTTACCCGCCGCCCCACGAGCAGTGCACGTAAACGCAGCCTGCGCCGCACCTCTCAACTGGGCGCCGAGGTCTCCACGGGCCGTCGAGCTACGGACAACAAAATTGCCGATCGTCGCACATCCAGACGACGGCGCTACGACACCTCGGGACGCCGCGTACTGCCTGTTCCATCTGCCTCTACATCATCGGCGGGTTCCGAGACCACGACTCGCGACCTCTCCCCCCTTCCAGATCAGGACGCCTCCTCCGATAGAGACGACGCCTCCTCGCCACCACCGCCCATCGAAGTCCACCCCGACGACTCCGCAGAGTCGACCATCGAACTCCACATCGATAAAGATACCAGCTCGCAAGGGGCCGATTCCTCCGACGAATAATCCGGGCTTCCCCCCCCGGAGAGCAGGGACTCAACGGTTCTCAGCAGCCCGGGTGGACAGAATCCTCACCCCCAGCCTGCCATCGACGCCTACCAGTTCTCCGTTGCCCACGGAGCGGCCGCTGACCACCAGGTCCACGGCGCTGCCCAGTGGTGTGCTGCATTCCAGGACCTGGCCGGGGCGAAGCCTGGCCAGATCGGCCAACTCCATTTCAATCGTCCCCAGCCGAACCTCCACCTCCATCTGCGTCTTCTCCACCGACACACCCGCATCGGGCGATTGTGGCTGTTTTTCTTCACTCACCTCTGCCTCCTCTTTTCTGGCAATCAGTTGTGCTGCGTCCACTTCGAATCCCCACCATCCCGTCTGCTCCATACGCATTCGTCCCCGCAGTGCCACCCCGGCGCCAAATCTCCACTGAGCGCCTCCCTCGACACTGGACTGTGTCACCTCTCCCATCTCTACCCCGTGCCGCTCGACGAGGAGCACATCACCGACCCTTATTCGCTCCAACTCCCACTCTCGGACCATCGTCGTCCCCACCAAAACGGGTCGCTTCACCACCAGCCCTCCCCACCAGGCCGTCGAAGCCTCTTCATTCCACCTTCGCTCCCGGGCCGTCTGCCCCTTTAGGCGGCTGAGCAGCCTCGAGGGAAGCCACCAACGAACCAGCCCACGCCGCCCCCCGCATTCCACGTTGAACGTCAGCTCCAGCAGCATCGACTCTCCCGACAACAACATCGCCTTCAGATCCCTGACTCCCATCGGATTGACCGCCCAACTCGCCGCCGGCCACCCCACCTGGGAGCCGAAGGCCTCACAAAACTGGGCCAGCACATACGTCACCATTCCGAACTGGAAGTCGTGGCCTAGAACGCCCGGCTTCTCCGGCGCGATGGCAGAAACCCAGACGTCGGCCAACGCCCCCGTCGCGCCGACCAGGAATCGACTATGACCGGGCGGCATCCGTCCCCAGGTCCAGCTCCCGTCATCCAACTCCACCGATCCTCCGCTGGCGATGGCCATCGACGCCCCGCACCACCGAACGCTATGCTCACACCCCACCACTTCTCCAAGACGGGCCGCCACCGCTTCAGCCACCTCGGTGAGCTCCCTTGTGTCCGGCAGCAGTGCATAAAGTTCATTGAGGGCCCGACATTCTTCGGCGGCCACGCGAGGAAGCCTGTCAAAGCCAAAGGCCACCGCCCTGTGGGCGTCCAGCAAAGGCAGCTCCGTCGACGGCGACGCCTGTCGCAGCTGAACCTTCGCCCGCCGTGGAGTCGCTTCTTGCAGCGCTTCGGCGTTGCGAAGCTCACTGACGTCGAGGAGTTGTGTCGCCTCCTCTCCTCCTTTCGCTGGCTCATCGCGTCGCCCTTCGAGTTTTCGCATCTCTTCAACGGACAGCATATCCAGCGCCATCGTCGCCTGCGACTCCACGGGCTCTGGCTTCTTGCTACTTTCTTGCACACCGCGCACCACCAGTCTTTTCCCCGTCACCGCGCCGTCTTCACCCGAGGGCTGCGCCGTCGACCAATCCGGCATTTCGATCAGATGCGTCTTCTGGGCCGCCACATCACTCCTTTCGTCTTCACTCACTGATCTTCTCCCTGGCTCGGTACGGACTCAATCCTTCATCGCACCACGCGGATCGACGTAAACTGAACTCCCTTCTGTGCCCCCTGCCTTCGCAGATCACCCACCCCCTCCTGGAGAGTGCGCGCCAGGGCGTCGTTATCGGCCCTCATCCTGACCTCCATTCCCCCACCGTCCTGGCGCAGACGAATCCGCACGTCACCGCGCCCGGGAACGGTGACGTCCAAAAACATCACGCGCCGGGCCTGGTGGTCCTCTCCCACCCGCACGGCGTTGACGATCTGACGGGCCACCTCCTCCATGGCCGGATTTTTTGCCCTATACGCCTCCATCTGCTGCGCTTCCCCGGCACCTCCGGCTCGGCTCCCCACTTGCTGCACCGCGTCCGCAGATCCACGCCAGGACTCCTGGGCTTGCGCATTCATCCCCTTCGTCTGCCCGTCGTCTCGTAAACTATCCTCTCTCGACTCACCATCTTTTCCCGCGCCGATCGGTCGATCCTCACGCCGGTTCTCCTGTGGAGCCTCCTTTCGAGCACTCTCGCGCTGCGAGGTATGCTTGCGCTGTAAGTGCTGCTGCTCGCCATGGTTCGCCCGCTCCTGACGCGCACCCTTCTGCACCGTCCCTTCGCGCAGCCTGCGGCCACGCTCGTCTCCCCGGCTCTCCCCGGAGGGCATCTCTCGCTGCTTCATCACCTGAGAAAAAGAGCGCTTCTCCTCTTGCTTCGCCCCCGCCTGCCGGCTCTGACGCCGGTCGTCAGCCACCCGCTGCTCCGCGCGCTGTCCGTCACCCACTCGATTCGTGCTCATGGCACTCCCATCCAAGGATCCTCATCGGCCATAGCTCACCCCTCTTTATCTGTTATCGACGTTTTCCAGAAATCTTTGCGTCGATCCCCGGATTTTCTGTACGCGATCGGAAGCTCGACCAATTATGACGCCGGATCAGGAAAAACGATCGCCTGACGTTCTGCGTTCGTCGCCACACCAGTTCGATGTGCTTAGCGGAAGTCCTGAGCCGTATTCGCGAGGGTCATGCGCGCGTGGCAGCCCCCCGTAGCCGATGGGCGACCTACTACCTCCTACCTCAATTCACCCATCGATCGGACTCCGGATCGCGGCTGATTACCTTGAATTTTTCGCGGTGCTTTTTATGCCGCCACCGATCGTAGATGAGCCTCCAGCGACGGGGGCGCCACCAGCCGGTGACGATGAGCAGTCCCGTGGCCATCCCGCCCAGGTGGGCGGCGATGCTGATCGGCTCGCGGGCGCCGACGACGAGCAGAATATCGATGGCGATGAAGACGAGAAGGAGGGTCTTTCCCTTCATGGGAAAGAAAAATAGATAGATCCTGCGGTTCCAATGCTGCCAGGCAAAGGCGGCCACCACTCCCATGACGGCACCGGAATAACCCAGGGTGGGGTGCACACTCTGGAAAACGAGCTGAGACAGGACGACGGCGACGCCGCCTCCCAGAGCACATAGGGCGTTGAAGGTCCACCACTTCTTGGCCGGCCAACTGTCATCGATGCGGCCGCCGAACATCCACAGCACGAAGAGGTTAAATCCCAGGTGCATGAAGTCGGCGTGAAAGAGCGAATAGGTGATCACCGTCCAGATCTGGAACTCGCCGACGACGGCCTGGCTGGAGACCAGCATATAGTCGGCCACGAAGCCTTCGAGCGGCGCTCCCGGGATGGAGAGGAACCACAAAAGGAATAATACGACGGCCAACCCCATAATATTGCGGGTGAAGGGAGGCCAGTTCATGCGCATTTGAGCCATGGCGGTCGTCGCAAGTCGGGTGTCGGTGGTCCGGGTTCGAAAATCTCACCGGGTTACGAAGCAAGAAGAGCTGTGGCACTACCACTCAGAGTCGACGCTCGAATCAGGCTGTGGTATGTCGCCCGGCGGGACTATGACTTACCTAGAACAATGGATCAACGATGGCCGAAATCAAACCATTTCGCGGTATTCGCTACCGGTGGGAAGACCTGGGAGCGGAAGAGATGGGCAAGCTGGTGGCGCCGCCCTACGACGTCATTAACGACGAAGAACAAGAGCAGTTGTACCGGACTCACCCGGCGAACGTGGTGCGACTGGACCTCAACCGCATCAAGCGCTCCGACAACGGTGACGACAATCGCTACGAACGAGCGCGCCGTCACCTCTTCGACTGGATCGCCCGGGGGATCTTGGTGGTGGACCGAGACCCCACCATCTACGTCCACGAACAGCAATTCGTCGACGAGACGGGCACCACCTTCATCCGCCGCGGCTTCATCGCTCTGGCCCGGCTCGCCGACTACGAGGACAATATCATCTTGCCCCACGAGCGCACGCTACGGGGGCCGAAAGAGGATCGGCTGGAGTTGATGAAGGCTACGGAGTGCAACCTGAGCCAGATCTTCTTTTTATACGACGATCCCGACGCCGAGGTGGATCGGGTATTATTCTCCGAGATCGACGATCTTCGATTGGAGCCGGAGGTCAACATCGCTACCGACGACGGCATCGAGCATCGGCTGTGGTCGGTGACGAGTCGAGACCTTCAACGCCAGGCCCGCAAGGCGCTGGTCGATTCTCCCCTCCTGATCGCCGACGGACACCACCGCTACGAGACGGCTCTTGCTTATCGCAACTTTCGCCGGCGCATCGACGAAGATCCGGCCCCCGACGCCCCCTATGAGTACGTCATGGGCTTTTTCGTCAACCTTCACGATCCGGGACTGCAGGTCTTTCCCACCCATCGCATCGTCCACTCCGTAGAGGGATTCGATTTCGAGTCGTTGTTGGAAAAGCTTTCGGCAACGCCCCATTTTTCCGTCACACCCATGAGCGCCGAAGAGCTGGCCCACCGCGAGATCATGCGCGAAGCCCTGGCCGATACCGGTCGCGAAGGACCGACCTTTGCCGCCGTAGACGCCGGAGGAGACCGGGGCGCCTGGATTCGATTTACGGGAGACGCCGAGACCTCCTTTCTCGACGCCGAAGTCCCGGAGACGGTGCGCCGCCTGGACGTCACGATTCTCCACGACGGGATCTTCGAAAAGCACCTGGGAATCGACCGCGACGCCCAGCGCGACATGTCCCACCTGGCCTACGCCAAGAGCTGGGAGGCTGCCGAAGAAGCTCTCACGGCCCCCTCCACCCAGATGGTGGTCTTCATGAACCCCACCCGCATCAAACAGGTCAACGACGTCTGCCTCTCCGGCGGAAAGATGCCCCAGAAATCGACCTATTTCTATCCCAAGATCTTGAGCGGATTGGCCTTCAATCCTCTTTGAGGATGGCCCTCACCCGCTGCCCCCTTGGAGCGCTCGCAGACAACGCTCCGGAATAATCCCCGGAGCAAACGCATTAACCTAGGTTAACCACCTGACGACTCGACAACCTCCGATGTCGTTCTTATGGTTTCCCAATTCAACTGACCACCTCTGCCCCCGGGTGGACGGATCAATGTACCAACTGAGGATGACGCCCCCATGAAAATCACCCGTGAATTCATCGAAGCCATTCCCAAAACCGACCTCCACGTCCACCTCGACGGAAGCCTGCGATTGTCCACCATTTTGGAATTGGCCGACCAACAGGACGTCGAACTTCCCGGAAATCCCCAGAGCGAAGACGAGCTGGCCCGGGCCATCAATATGGGCGCCATCTGCGAAGATCTGACGGATTACCTCAAGGCCTTCGACGTCACCTTGAGCGTTTTACAGACCGAGGAAGCCCTGTACCGCGCCGCCTTTGAACTCGGTGAGGACGCCGCGCTGGAGAACGTCAAATATATGGAGGTGCGCTATTCCCCGCTTCTCCACACCCGCGAGGGCCTATCCTATCCCGTCATCGTGGAAGCCGTCGGTGAGGGGCTGCGCGAGGCCAAGCGCCAATACGGATTGATGAGCGGCCAGATCATCTGCGGCATCCGCCACATGACCCCCGAGGCATCGCTTCGCATGGCCGAGTTGTGTGTGGCCTTCAAACACAAGGGCGTCGTCGGCTTCGATCTGGCCGGCGCCGAGGCCAACAACCCCGCAAAGGACTACCGCGAGGCCTTCTACCTGGTTCGAAACAACAACGTAAATCTGACCATCCACGCCGGCGAGGCCTACGGCCCGGAGAGTATCCACCAGGCGATCCACATGGGCGGAGCTCACCGTATCGGCCACGGCACTCGCCTTCGCGAAGACGGCGATCTGCTCAACTACGTCAACGATACGCGCATCCCGCTGGAGGTCTGTCTGACCAGCAACGTCCAGACCCGTGCCTGCAAGAGCTTCGAGTCCCACCCGTTGCCCTTCTACATGTCCTATGGCCTTCGCTGCACCATCAATACGGACAACCGCCTGGTCACGGACACCACGGTCAGCGAGGAGTTGGCCCGCGCCGTTCAATACTACGACCTCAATATCGGCGATCTGCGAAAGTTGATGATCGACGGCTTCAAGTCCAGCTTTCTTCCCTATCGAAAAAAACGAAGCGTCACCGCCCGGGCCTGCGCCGAATTCGACGCCGTGGTGCGCGAATTCGAAGAGCGCCGCGGCGAATCGGCCGTCACGGATCCGCAGGTGGCACAGGAGCTGGCCTTTCAGAAGGCCACCGCCGACTCCCGCACTCCCCTTGCCTATGCGGTGGGCCCGGAAGACCGGGGCTATCCCCTGCTTCGCCGCCGTCCCTACGAACGGGACGCCGCAGAGGCCACCGAGTCCTCCGTCACCGAAGAGGACTCCTCGGAGTCCACCGAGCAGGTCTCACAGGCCGAATGACCGAAACGTCGCCCCCTTCACCTCGACTGCCGTCGGGCCTTGCCGTACCCCCCGTCCGGCGGCTCCTCGCATAGGAGCACCATGAGCCCCCCGCCGTCGATCCAGGCCGTCATCCTCGCCGCCGGACTCGGAACCCGGATGCGCTCGAAGACCATCAAGGTCCTCCATCCCATCCTGGGCACCCCCATGATCGGGCATGTCGTCCAATCCGCCCTCGACGCTGGATGCCAGCGAGTCATCCCCGTTTTGGGTCATCAGCGCCAACGAGTGCAGCGCTGGCTCGACGCCCGCCCCTACGCCGATCGCCTTCACTACGCCTTTCAGGACGAACAAAAGGGCACGGCCCACGCCGTATGGTCGGCCCGCGAGTTCTTTGAGGGCCAGGCGGAGTATACGGCCATCCTCTGCGGTGACGTGCCCAATATGGATGGCCCCAGCCTGCGAAATTTCTTTGCTGCAGCCCTCGACTCCGCATCCCCGGTCAGCCTCGTCACGGCCGTCCTCGACGACCCCTCCCGCTACGGACGCATCGTCCGTTCCCGCGACGGCGACGTACGAGCGATCGTCGAATATGCCGACGCCACCCAGGAGCAACGCCGCATCGACGAGATCAACGCCGGCATCTACCTGGTGCGCACCTCCTTTCTGGCCGACGCCCTGTCCACCATCATGAATCGGCCCGCCGACAACGCCCAGAACGAGTTCTATCTGACGGACCTCGTCGAACTGGGCGCCCGCGACGGCGGCGTCTTCGGATGGGCTGTCGACGACCCTGCCCTCATCCAGGGAGTCAACACCCGCGCCGACCTCGCCAATGCCACCGCCTTCGCCCGACACCGAATCAATCACAGGTGGATGCTCGAAGGCGTCACCTTCCTCGATCCGGCCAATACCTTCGTGGAGCTCGGCGTCGAGCTCGCCAATGACGTCACCCTTTATCCCGGCGTTCATCTCGAGGGAGCGACCCGCGTCGGCTCCGGCACCATCATCGAGACGGGCTGTGTGGTGCGCGACTCTCACCTCGGCGAAGACGTCCATCTCAAAGCCAATAGCTATCTCAGCGAGGCACACGTCGACGATGGATCGGCCATCGGTCCCTGCGCCCACCTTCGCCCCGGCGCAGATATCGGAAAGCACTGCAAAGTGGGCAATTTCGTCGAGGTCAAGAAAGCACGGCTCGACGACGGCGCAAAGGCCGGCCACCTCAGCTATCTCGGCGACGCACACATCGGAAAACAGGCCAATATCGGCGCCGGCACCATCACCTGCAACTACGACGGGGAACAAAAATCGAAGACCGAGATCGGCGAAGGGGCCTTTATCGGATCGAATACGGCCCTCGTCGCTCCCGTACGCATCGAACAGGGCGCCTACGTCGGCGCCGGAAGCGTCATCACCGACGACGTTCCTCCTCGCTCGCTTGGGATCGCCCGCGGACGGCAACGCAATATCGAGGGCTGGGCCGACAAGGACTGAGCTCGGAACAAAATCGCCCCCTGCCAATGTTTTCCCACACCAGCCGAAATTCACCTCCTTCGGCTGGAAATGGCCGTCGCCTCGCTTAGCTTTGTTGACGTGATGCAAATCGAGGCGATCGACCGAGTTTGATTTGAGTCGAGCTTCGATTTCCATTACCCTGTAAGGAGCGTCCTCGGCGAGTTCCGGTCCCTTCGGAGGAATAAGGAGAATTGGTTATGGCGATCACCCCACGTACCATCCTCACCAGCGCAGCTCCGGCCACCGTGGCCGTGGTCTCCCTCTACTTCTTCACCGTCCTCGGTACAGCGGCCTTTACGTGCCTGACCAATACCGACGATACCTCGGTGGATTCAACTCCGGTCACTCAGGCCGACGACGAAAAAACAGTCTATTATTCCAACGCCTGTGACCACGTCTCCGAACGCTTCGGCGACGATCGCTCGCAATGGTCCGAATTCGCCTGGATCAACTACACCTACTGCTACGATCAGAAGGGCCTGTCCAATCTGGCCATTCAGACCGCCGGCCAAGGCCTCGAGCACTATCCTCGCTCCGAGACCCTTTACAACCTCAAGGGATACCACCAGATCGTCACCGAAGAACACGCCGAGGCCATCGACACCCTGCGCCGAGGCATGGAGTCCGTCTCTCACCACCGAAATGGCGTGATGAGCAACAACCTCGCCTGGGCCGGACTCTGGGAGCCGCGAAAGATGGACCTCAACGAGGCCCGCACTCTCTACATCCACTCCCTGGCGCTGTCGCCCAACGTCTGTGAGACCCTCCATACGGGCCTCTTCGTCGAATATGCCATCGCCAGCCAGAGCCAGGGCCTCGAGCGCTTCGACGCCCTGGAACGCTTCAGCGAGTTGCGCAACCGCTACAACCGCTGCCTCGACCGCATCGAGGACGGCGAATGGATGACCGTCGTCGAGATCGCCGGCGCCGCTGTCCTCTTCGACAGCATCGACAACCCGGACAACTCCGACGCCGTTCACCCCCTGATGCGCACCGCTACCTCGGCGCTCATCAGCGACCACGGCCACGCCTCCATCGACGAAGTCTGTCAGGAAGCCATGCCTCTCGCCGACCTCCATCACCAATGCGTCGACGCCATCAAGGACAGCATGGTCGCACAGGTCGGCGCCGACAAACTTCACGAAGAGCGTAATGAGCGCGCAGCTCAGGCCCAGGGCGAACTCGAACGATACCCCGTCATCCGCGCTGACCGCTCCTCCGGTTGCTCCGCTGGCAATGCACCTCGCATTGACATCTATATCGAGTAGTCCACGTACCTTTTTTCGGTCATGACCAAAAAAGGCGGCTCCCTTGACGGGGAGTCGCCTTTTTTTGGCGCCGTCACCGACGGGCCTATATTTATTCAACTGGGGGCATTGCCGGATCAGTACTCCGTCGCTCCCTCGTCGATCCATACACTCCAACGGAGAACTTCCATGCAGATTCGAGATCTCATGACCAATAATCCGGCCTGTTGTGCGCCCGACACACCTCTCGAAGAGGTGGCCGGAATGATGCTCGACAACGACTGTGGAATGATTCCCATCGTCGCCGGGGACAACACCAATCGACCTGTAGGCACCGTCACAGACCGCGACATCGTCCTGCGCGCCGTCGCCGCCGGGGAAAACCCCCTCGACCTGAGCGCCAACGAAGTCATGACCGGAAACCCCATCACCATCCATCAAAATGCCTCTCACCAGGAAGCCATGAACCTGATGGAAAACCATCAGATTCGCCGCATCCTCGTCATCGACGACAATGGTGAGTGTGTCGGTGTCCTCTCCCAGGCTGACCTGGCCATCGAAACCTCGGAGGAAGAAGTCGGCGAAGTCGTCCAGCACGTCTCCCAACCCACGGGGGGCATGGGTGCCCGACCATAGATTCTTCGAATCACCGGGTGGGGGCTACCCCACCCACTGATCTGCCGGCTTCGGTCGCCCCAATAAATACCCCTGACCAAGCTCGATCCCCAGATCGGTGATGACCGCCAGTTCCTCTTCCTCCTCAATCCCCTCAGCGATCAATCGGGCTCCGCTCTTCTTCGCCAACTCCAGAAGATAGGCCGCAAGATCTTGCTTGCGCTGACTGGTGTGGATGCCCTGTGTCAGGGTGAGATCCATCTTGATGAAATCCGGTTCCAGATCGGCCAACAATTTCAGGTTCGCCGCTCCCGTCCCCACGTCGTCCAACGCAAATAAGAATCCATCGCTGCGCAACCGCTCCACCGTCGGCATGATACGTACCGCCTGATCGTGGGTGATCTGCTCCGTGACCTCGAAGACGAGTTGATGCGGCTTGAGTCCGTCTTCGAGCCAACCGTCGATCAATTCGTCGAGCTCGGGATTGGGTTCGAAGAACGCCGGCGGCAGGCAGTTGATAAAGAGTCGCTTGGTCTCGTCCATCTGAGGACGACGGCCGATGGAGAGCACCCGACATGCCTGGTCCAGCTCCCCGTCCAACTCCGCCCGCGAGGCGGCCACGAATAGGTGTACCCCCAGCTTTTCAGCATCTGTCGACTCGGCACGACTGAGCGCTTCGTATCCCATAATTCGCCGCTCCGGAAGGCGCAGGATGGGCTGATATACGGTGTTGATCTTGCGATGGGCGATCATCTGCCCCACCACCCGGTGGCGACGGCGTTGCATTTCATGAAAATTGACCTTCGCGTCCGCCCTCGCCCGACGAACGGCCCGATAGATCTCTCTTTTTGGATCGACCGAGGAATTATGCAGCAACAGCGCACTGCCCAGGGCCACCGAATCCAGGGCGCGATGAAAACGCAACTTCGCCATCGAAAAGGGCTCAAAGAGTTGGCGCTCAAAGCGGGCCATCACCTCTTCTACATCCACCGCCCCTTTTGTCTGTTCTCCCTGTTTTTGCCGGGCCTGGGATAGAAATAATAGGACCGTATCCCCCTCGGGCATCTCCAGGCACACCACGTCCTGTTCACGAATCACCGACCCGCGTGCCTCCGCCGCTGCTGCCGAAAGCCTCGCCATCAGCGCCGTAAATGCCGCCGCTCCGTGCCTTCTCTCCCAGGTTTCCAGGTGGGACGTGTCCACCAAAATCATCCCCACACACCGGTGTTTTGCAACGAGCTCTGCCAGCGCCTCGATCACCTCATGCAATACCGGCAGCCCCGGCTCGGCGCGCTCAGCCTCCTCATCGAGTACGGCCTCCGACAACTCCTCCAGCTCTCGTTGTTCCGCCGTCGCAAAGGGATCTTCGTCGAACATTCTCACTCCAATGACCGGTCTACTCGAGAACCGGATGACAGAATCCAACCTAATTGTAAGCAAACACTTAGCCCATCGAAATCTAGCCGACCCCGCCGCAGAATGTCAACGAATTCCCCATTGTTACGATGAAATAGATGCCTTTCAACTTCCCACCGACCTCCGCTCCAGATTCGCTCAACGCTGCCCCTTGCAGGTCACGGGCGCCGAGAACGCGAAGGCGCGAAGCGCTGTTTCGCAAACTGCCTACTGCCGATAGGGGGGACCCTATCGTCTCCGGGACGGCCCATGTTTTTTTCGGAGACCATGGTCTCCCGGCCATCGGCAGTCTCGTCGCACACCCCGGATGGCCGAGAGAAGCACAACCCATCGCCCAGTAACCAACGTCGATCTGTTTGCAGCGAAATCAGCGAGGCTCCGTGGGCTCTATCGCGGCTCCGTGTTCCAGCGCTCACTTTTCGCGTACAGCGACTCTGCGCTCCGCCTACAGCGGCTTCGCGCTCAGTGACTCAGAACTCCGCGTACAGCGCCTCCTTAGCTTGGAGCACGCCTGACCTCCGCCCCTGGGTTCTCCAGTTGTCAGCTTCGCCGCTCTTCGTTACCTTCGCGCTGACAAATGCCAGCCATTTCCCCACTTTCACGCCGGATCAGCCATGGCCAATAGCTACGACGTGCCCCGCGTACCCTCGGTGGACAAAATCGCCGCCGATGAACGGGCTGCAAAATTCAAGACCCGCAGCATCAAGAAAGAGGCCAAACTCAAAGGCCTCAAACTCGTCATCTCCATGATCGACCTCACCACCCTGGAGGGCCAGGACACCCCCGGAAAGGTGAGGATGCTGTGCCGAAAGGCCCGCCGCCCAATGCTGCAGGAAGGTCTACCCACGGTGGGCGCCGTCTGCGTCTATCCTCCCATGGTCCCCGTGGCCGTCGAGGAGTTGAAGGGTACCGATATCAACATCGCCGCCGTGGCCACCTACTTTCCCAGCGGTCAGGCAGGCCTTGGCGAGCGCATCGACGAGGTAAAGCGCACCGTCGAGGCCGGGGCCAACGAGATTGACATGGTGATAAGCCGAGGCGCCTTCTTGGCCGGCGAATACACCAGGATCTACGACGAAGTAGCCGCCACCAAAGAAGCATGCGGCGACGCCCACTTAAAGGTCATCCTCGAGACCGGGGAACTTCAGACCTACGACAACGTTCGCCTGGCCAGCCAGATCGCCATCGACGCCGGAGCGGATTTCATCAAGACCTCCACCGGAAAGGTCTCTCCCAAGGCGACGATGCCCGTCACCCTGGTGATGCTGGAGACCATTCGCGACCACTTTCTGAAGACGGGCCAGATGGTGGGAATGAAACCCGCCGGCGGCATCAGCTCTGCGAAGCTGGCTCTTCGCTACCTGGCGATGGTCAAGGAGACTCTGGGCGACGCCTGGCTCGACCCGGACTGGTTTCGCTTCGGCGCCTCGTCGCTCCTCAACGACGTCCTCATGCAGATCGAAAAGCAACGCACCGGCCGCTACCACTCCGAGCGCTACCTCAGCATCAGCTAACCTCACCCACAGGATCCCCCCATGGGAAAAAAGACCACCACATCGGTCCGCGACCTCCTCTTCGGCGACCTCTGGGAATACGCTCCGGCGCCCCAGTCCACGGACTTCGTCGACCTCGACGATGCCTACGGCCACTACATCGACGGTGAATTCGTCGACGTCGGCGCCGAAGACAGCTTCCAGACCATCAACCCCGCCACCGAAGAGCCCCTGGCCGACATCGCCTGTGCCGACGAGGCCACCGTAGACCGCGCCGTCAAAGCGGCCCGAAAGGCATACGACACAGTGTGGTCGAAGATGCCCGGAAGAGAGCGGGCGAAATATATCTACCGCATCGCCCGCATGATCCAGGAAAAGGCGCGCAACCTGGCCGTCGTCGAGACCATGGACGGCGGAAAACCCATCAAGGAATCGCGCGACGTGGATATCCCGCTCGCCGCGGCCCACTTCTTCTACTACGCCGGCTGGGCGGACAAGCTCGACTACGCCTTCCCCGGCGCCCAGGTGCGCTCTCTGGGCGTGGCCGGTCAGGTCATCCCCTGGAATTTCCCGCTTCTGATGGCGGCCTGGAAGATCGCTCCTGCCCTTGCCACGGGCAATACCATCGTCATCAAGCCCGCCGAGACCACGCCACTTACGGCGATGCTTCTGGCCGAGATCATCGACGAAGCCGGACTTCCCCCGGGAGTGGTCAATATCGTCAACGGAAAGGGCGAGACCGGCGCCGCCATCGTCAACCACGACGACGTGGACAAGGTGGCCTTTACGGGCTCCACGGAGGTTGGAAAAATCATCCAGCGCGCCGTCGCCGGCACGGGCAAGAAACTGACCCTCGAGCTCGGCGGAAAGGGCGCCAATATCATCTTCGACGACGCTCCCATCGACCAGGCCGTCGAGGGCATCGTCAACGGTATCTTCTTCAACCAGGGCCACGTCTGCTGCGCAGGAAGCCGTCTCCTGGTCCAGGAGAATATCCACGAAGAGGTCATCCAAAAGCTCAAGCGACGTATGTCGACCCTCGTCGTCGGCGACCCGCTGGACAAGAATACGGATATCGGCGCCATCAACTCCCGCGAGCAATACGAGAGGATCGCCGAATTGGTGGCCAGCGGAGAGGACGAGGGAGCCGAGAAATTTCAGCCCACTTGTTCCCTACCCGACTCGGGCTACTTCTTCGCCCCCACCGTCTTCACCGACGTCACCCCCTCGCACCGCATCGCCCAGGAGGAGATCTTCGGGCCCGTCCTATCCGTGCTCACCTTCCGCACCCCCGAAGAGGCCATAAAGAAGGCCAACAACACCCCCTACGGGCTGGCCTGCGGCATCTGGACCGACAAGGGAAGCAAACTCTTTCGCATCGCCGGAGCGCTCAAAGCGGGCGTCATCTGGGGCAACACCTACAATAAATTCGACCCGTCCAGCCCCTTCGGCGGCTACAAGGAAAGCGGCTTCGGCCGCGAGGGCGGCGTCCACGGTCTTCTCCCCTATCTGGAGGTGCGCTGATGGCTAAAGCCAAAAACACCAATCGCCTCGACGTCTACAAGACTTTCAAATTGTATATCGGCGGTGCCTTTCCGCGCACCGAAAGTGGCCGGTACATCACCGAAGAGACCCACAAGGGGGCATTCGTGGCCAATATCTGCCGCGCCTCGCGCAAAGATTTTCGAGATGCTGTCGTCGCCGCCCGCTCCGCCCACGGCGGCTGGGCCGCACGCACCCCCTTTAACCGCTCCCAGATCCTCCACCGCATGGCGGAGATGTTAGAGTCGCGCCGCCACGGCTTCGAGCACGCCCTCAGAGAGCGCGCCGGCTACTCCAAAGCCGACGCCGGCGCCGAGGTGGACGCCGCCATCGATCGCCTCCTGTGGTACGGCGGCTGGGCCGACAAATTCGTCCAGGTCTTCGGCGCAACCAACCCCGTGGCCTCTCCACATTTCAACTTCACCATCCCCGAGTCCACAGGCGTCCTCGCCACTCTGGCTCCGAAAGACGCCCCCCTTCTGGGGCTCGTCACGAGCTTTGCCCCCCTGATCGTTTCCGGCAACACCGTGGTCGCCATCGTCGACCACGACCACCGAAGCATCGCCATCGACTTCGCCGAGATCCTCCACTGCAGCGATCTGCCCGCCGGCGTCATCAACATCCTCACCGGCTACCGCGACGAGGTCCTGGATCACATCGGCGGCCACCGCGACGTCGACGGCATCGCCGTCTTCGACGCCACCGCCGAGGAGCGAAAGTCCATCGGAATCGAGGCCGCCGACACGGTCAAGCGCGTCCACTTCTACGACACCCCCAAAGGTGGCGACTGGACGGCCGACGAAGCCCAGTCCCCCTACTGGATTCTCCCCTTCGTAGAATTCAAGACCGCCTGGCATCCCATGGGATACTGACGCAAACCCCATACCTCCTACCCCACATCGCACTCCACCAAGCCGTGCTTATCTTTTCTCCCGACCGAGCCCCACCACCCGGGAGCATCTCATGGCTGGCGACATCCACATCGGCATCAGCGGCTGGAGCTACGAGGAGTGGAAAGACGGATTTTATCGCGACGTCCCTCGCAGTCGCTGGCTCGAGCACTACGCCCAGCACTTCAGCGCTCTGGAGATCAACGCCACCTTCTATCGACTTCAATCCGAGGGCACCCTGGAGAGCTGGGCCAATCGCACCCCCGACGACTTCGTCTTCTGTGCCAAGGGCCATCGCTTCGTCACCCACACCAAACTTCTACAGGACGCCGCTCAAACCATCCCACGATCCCGTGAGAACCTCGCTCCCCTGGGATCGAAGCTCCAGGTCGTGCTGTGGCAATTGCCGGCGAGTTTTCAGAAGGACCTTGATCGCCTGGAGGCCTTCGCCGAGGTGTTGAACGAACAGTGGACGACGACCCGCCACGCCATCGAGCTTCGCCACTCCTCCTGGATGGACGAGGAGGTCGCCAACCTTCTCCAGCGCTTCGATCTCGCCATCTGCCAATCCGACGCTCCCGACTTTCGCCTCTGGGATGTGGTGACCACCGATCTGGCCTATGTCCGCCTGCACGGCCACACCCGAAAATACGCCTCCCGCTACAGCGCTCAATCCCTGGATCAGTGGGCCCAGAAGCTTCGCGACTGGCACTCTCAGGGACTCGACGCCTACCTCTTCTTCGACAACACCTCCGAGGGCGCCGCTCCCTTCGACGCCCTCAAACTCGTGGGACGCCTGCGCGACGTCGCCAAAGACAACGCCCCCGGGCCCCCCTCGCCATAGCTTTCTTCTGCGGCCCCAGCAGCAGATGCCAGTGCTTTGAGCACAACTTTGCGATGGAGTCACATCCACCCAACAACCCAACATCAGTGTGATCCATTTCGATGGGGAACGCCATTTGGCCGTGTAAGATAAGGAGATGAGGGAATGGTGGAGATAGGGAGATTTACAAAATCGCATCCCCAAATCGCCAATATCTCCTTACCTATGCTTTTGCTGCCGGGGAAACCGATCACACCCACCCAACACCCTTCAATTTACAATTCGTGCAGGATTGCATAGATCGTAATTGAGACTTACAATTTGTGCTCAAGGATTTTCTTCCATGACCATCATCGATGGTGCAACCTCGTGGCTCTCCTGAACGGTTGCTTACAAGAATATCACGAAACCGATCATACCCATCATGCCCATAAAGATCGCAAGCAAGAGCAGCCCGCCGTAGACCATCCACGTCTTCGAGCCCCCGCCACTGGACGCCGCCTGCGCCCCGTGCCCCTGTCGGGCCCGTTTTTTCTGCAAGGCCTGTTGTTGGCGAGCTTGTTCCTCTTGAAAAGCCTGCTCCTCTCGGCGCAGCATGTCCTCGAAGATAACCTCGCGCTCTTCATTGCTGAGCTCTCGCAGCTCATGAATCGCTTCCACAAGGGCATCTTCGTGCAGGCTCGGCGTCGCCTGTTGCCCCCCGAATTTTGGTGGAGGTAATCCAAGACCTCCAGGCTCCCCAGAAACCACCGAAGCATCTGCTCTTCGCTCAGCTCTATCCCCTGACTCCAGATCTGGCGAAGAGTGCGTCCCTCCACGTACTCCTGAACCAGCGCAAAGCCCGTGGTGCCTGCCTCCGTCTCCAGGGTGAAGTGGTCGATATAATCGGGGATTCGAGGATGGTTCAGATCGCTCAAGACCTGGGATTCGCGCTCAAAGAGCTCCACCGCCTTCCACTGCTCCACCCTCTCCATGCGAAGCTTCTTGATGACCACTTCCCGACCATCTTCGGTCCGTCGACCGAGCCAACTGATGCCGAACCCACCCTCCCCGAGGACCCGGAGCAACTCGTAACGACCTGCCTTTCCGCTGAGAACTTTACCTCTTGTAACGACATAGGACATACTCCTGGTAACCAACGTGTTCTCCGGGCGCGCAGGCCGAGCCTTCAGTATTTCAGACACCGCTGCAACCGGCGCAACACAGCCATTTCTTACAGGCCACCTGCGATGAGCCGCGAGCAGAGGAGATGTCGTACAGCTATTTGGTGCTCACTCAGGGAAGCGCTGTGGGTTCGGTGATCCACACCGGTCCCGTATTGAGTTGTCCGTCTACTCGTGCTCCCCAGGACCAGGCTTGGTCGTCTTCGTCGACGGCGTGGACGTGATGACGACCAACGGACAGCGTCGTCCAGGCCTGTCCGTGATCGACGGGGCTGGCGAAGTCTCGACTCTCCATATCACCAGTTGCGAGCTGGCCGAATCTATTTTCACCCCAGCACCACATTCTGCCCTCGTCATCGATGGCACAGCCACTTGCTCCGCCGGTGGAAACGGCGCTCCAGCCGGTGGGACGCTCAAAGCCGTCGGCGATCTCGATCTGAGCTGGCGTCTTCTGAACGTTGCCGAAATCACTCTCCACCATCTCCTGCTCCGACCTCCCGAGGCGTCCATCTCTTCCCAGGCCCCAACAAAATAATTCGTCGTCTCTGTCGATGGCGCAGCTAAACCCCTGCCCTGCGGCCACACTCTTCCATCCCCCGGCCGACGAATCTCCGGAAAGCACCTCTTGAGGGGTCTCGTTGATCCCATGCTCAAACCCTGCAGAGTCAATGCCCAATTCGCCATTCCAGTTACTCCCCCAACACCACAGGCTGTGGTCGGCACGAATCCCACAGGAATGATCTCCCCCGGCGCTTACCAACACCCAGTCGCTGTGGTTTCCGACCTGCCGGGGCGACCCGAAGCGGCTGGAGCCCGTTACGTCGTCCGGATCGACGCCGATCCCCAATTTTCCGTGGGCATTCGACCCCCAACACCACAGGGTCCCGTCGTCGCGAAGGGCGCAGCTGTGAAACGACCCGGCGGAGACAGCACTCCAACCACTGCCGCTATCCACGTTGCTCATATCCACCTCAATCGGCCGGGGTTGGTCGTCTTCGAAATCATCGTCATTGCCCTCACCGACCTGACCGTTTATTGCACGCCCCCAGCACCACAGGCTGCCATCTTCTTCGATGGCACAACTGTGATAACGGCTGGTCGCCACCGCACTCCATGCTCCGTCGGCATCGATGGGTTGCGGTGAGTCGTAGTCGTCGGTATCTCCCACGCCCAGCTTGCCCTCATCCCCCCTTCCCCAGCACCAGATCGACCCGTCTTCATCGACCGCACAGCCGTGTTCTCCGCCGGCGGCGATCTCCTGGACTTCTGCCCCCCCCACCACCGGCGCCGGCTCCAATTGGGTATAACTACGCACCCCGAAGCACTCCAACTGACCGTCCCCTCTCAACGCACAACTATGTCTTACGCCGATCGCCACCTCACTCCAATCCGTCCCCGACCCCACCCGCACCGGTTCGGAAGCATCTTCGAGATCGCCCCGACCCAATTGTCCGTAGATGCCGGATCCCCAGCACCATAGCGTCGAATTTCCATCCATAATCGCACAGCTATGATACCTACCCATACTCACCATACGTATCTGTCCTCCGCCGCCGACGCTCACCTGTTCCGGTTCGTATTGGGTTTCACCGACCATATCGTTCCCCAATCCCAATTGCCCGCGATCATTATCTCCCCAGCACCACAGGCTGGCGTCAGCGGCCCTGAGGGCGCAACTGGAATTCCCGGCCACAGAGATGTCGCGCCAATTTCTATCGTCGATCAACTCTGGAACGCTGAAGTCCACGCCGTCACCAAATTCGCCCAGTTCATCTTCCGGCAACCCCAGGGCCTGGCTCCATCTCCACCCCCAGCACCACAACCTTCCGTGCTCATCGATGGCACAAGTATGAAAGTGTCCTGCAGCTACGGTCTCCCAGCCCAGATCGGCATCGGCCACGACCAACTCAGGCGAATGACGGATCTCGGAGTCACTCAATTCGCCGTCGCCGCCAATTCCCAATTTGCCACCGAAATCAGTTCCCCAGCACCACAGCGTATGATCATCGCGAACCCCGCAGGTATGTAGGCTCCCGGCTGAGACGGACATCCATAACTCCTCACCTACCTGATGAGGCACGCTTATATCTTCTGTCACTTCCTCCCCAATCCCCAGCGCTCCGCTGGTGTGCTCTCCCCAGCACCACAGGGTCCGATCATCGCGAATCGCACAGCTATGGGTCATTCCCACATCTACGTAGGCCCAGTCATCATCGTCGCCGACACGCTGCGGTATCTCGTATTCTCCGGCCACCGATGCTCCTGAACCCAATTGCCGATACGAATTCATGCCCCAGCACCACAACCTCCCCTCCTCGTCGATGCCGCAACTATGTTGCTCTTCCGACGCAATCTGTTCCCACCGAAACGCAAATTCTTCGTCATCTCCGTAGTACCGCTCGCCACCTGCCTCGACAAAGGCACGGACGAAATAAGTGCTCCCCGCACTGAACTCGTCAAACTCCGATTCGAAGCCCCCCACCTCCGGCTCCCCCAGTGCGTTACAGTCTTCGGGCTCGGGCTCCGTCCCCACACAGAAGCCATGGTCCGTCGCCGCAGGATCTCCAAGGGACTCGATCTCTCCCCGCAGCGTCACTGCATCGGGAGCCACATCTATTACGGGCAGCGTCTCGACCTGCGGCAAGCTCCCCTCCCCAACGTCGGCATCGGGTCCATGGTCGACATCCCTATCATCACCGACGTCATCTTCTCCCCCGGCGTCATCTAATCCCCCGGCGTCATCTGCTCCTTGCGGAGGCGACAGCTCATCAAGATCGGTGAATAACCCGTCACATCCGACGAGCATCAACGCACAGATAAGAACACTCGTCGACGCACCGACACGACCCATCCACAGCTTCCGCTTCTTCATCTCACGTAGTCCTTGACAAAATATTTCAAAATCCAGACCTCGGGAATAAGGCCGATGGCTATTCTTGCGCCGTTTTCTACCTAACCGCGTCACAATATCCCGATCCCTCCCGGACTGCAAATCGGCAAGGCGAAAGAGGGTGTGATCGGTTTCCGTCGGTAGTAGTTCCCTGGCCCGGGCCCCGGCCCAAGCCCTGGCCCGTCCTTTGCTGTTGTCTTTTCCGGTTCTTGCTCCTCCCTCCTGAGGATGGTTTTGGCC
>SLPW01000277.1 GCA_007131755.1 Myxococcales bacterium
ACAGCTAGAATTTCAAAAAAAGACGTTATCCAGGGGATCCGGCGAAGGGATGATGGGATAGCCCATCTCCTCGTAGTGGTCCGGAGGAAGGTCGTGGGTTTCGCAATAGCAGCCGATGATCAGGGGATCGACCCGGTAGTAGCGTCGCATTTCGGCGAATAAGTCCGGGGCCTCTTCGGCCATGATGTCCGGAAGTTCGAAGAAGGCCTCCGTTGAGACGGCGAAGAATTCCGATTCGTCGCCGGCGCCGTAGAGGTCGAGAAAGCTCTCCTCGGGGCGCTCACGCATGGAGTTGAAGTATTTCTGGCATACCCGGGCCCAGGGTTCGTAGTCGCGGCCGCTGTGCAAAAGAGGGGTGCCGTCGAAATAGCCGCTGGACATGTCCAGAATATGGGCCATCTCGTGGATGACCGGGTTATGACCGGTGCAGGGATATTCGAGGCTCTCCAGGACGGCCGGCCAACTCAGGACGACTGTGCCGAAGTGATGTGCCTCGCCATGGAGGGGGCCGGGAATCTGATATTCGTCGTCAGGGTTGACGAAATGCTCGTCGTAGACGACGAATTCGCGGTGTCTTTCGAAGACCGACAGGGGAAGTCCTCGAGCCATGCGCGCGACCTGTGCGGCGATGACGACTCGCATCGACTCTTCCAGTTGGAAGTGACGTGCGCCGATCCACAATTTGTCCCACATCAAAATCTTCAGATGGGCGATAAATCCGCGCGACTCCCTTTCGGAGAACTCCGTAAAGATAGGCAGGTATTCGGTGACGGCGTCAAACCACTGTGTGGGCAGCGGACGATCGAGAAGGCGTCGATGTCGAAGTTTCTTCCACATATGCTGAAGTCGGGGGTTCGTCGGGTGGTGTCATCACCCTTGAGAAGTGGGCTCTCACCTTTTCATATCCCTTCCGTATTCGTCCATCTCCACATCTCCTATGGAGTGTAATCGGTCAGTGTCGGCTGAGATTCCTTTGCCCCTGGCCCGGACCCGGTCCCCGGCCCAGACCCGAAGTAACCCTTGCCCATGTCCTTGCCCTTGCTCGCAGTATTGGAGTGGGAAAAGACGGGCCAGGGACTGGGCCAGGGAACGACTTGCGACGGAAACCGATCACGCCCCCAGAATTTCGGTTCTCTTCCGCAAATGGTCGTTTTCTGGTACTGCGATATACGAGATCGTAGCCAGTGGCGATCAACGGTTCGAGTCGGGACAACTATGTGGAAAACGGCGAAAATTCGAAGTTTCGTGACATCCTGGGTGATTCTCATCGCCCTATGCTTACCGAATATGGCCGTGGCACAGGGCGACGAGCCCCTTCGTCTGGTCTATATGAACGTCTCCGGTGCCGAAGGAGAGGAGAGCTTTCGCACCGTCGATGGGCTCTTCGCCGAAAGTCAGCAGATCGATCTATTCGACGGGGAACGCCTATTGGCGTTCGCCGCGGAATACGGAATTGAAAGGGAGGCCTTTCGCTCCAGTCAGCGGGCGCAGTATGTGGACGAATTCGCCGCTCTGATGTGGGAAAAGGGCATTGAGGGGGTGATGGTTCACGACGTCGATTCCCAGACGGATACCCTTTATATCGGAGTGATCGGGCCCTGGGGTTGGGAGTTGGCTCAGGTGGAGGCGTCCCTTTCTCAGGGAGCGTTGGACCGCGATGGAGCTCTGGCGGCGTTAGGGCAGATTTTCGATCCCCTGGTACCGGACGTGCGAGGGTTTCGTCGGGACGTGGAGGAAGGGCGTATTACGCACGCCGATTTCCAACTCCCGGAGCTGGTGGCGGAAGAAGAAGAAGAGGAAGAGAAAGAAGAAGAGTTGTCACTTCGCGATCAGGCAATGGAGGAACATCGAAGCCGCTATGGAAACCTGGAGCGCAACGTGGCATTGCGAGTCGGCCCGGCCTTCGGACATCGGTCGATGCGCATGAACGACGAGGCCGGCTTCGACATTCGCCACCGGGCGCCGTTGATGGGATTCGCCCTTAGAGCCGACGCGCTGTTGACCACCTTCGATCGCGACACAGCGGCTCTGGAGGTAGGCGGTTTTCTTGGGTTTTCGTCGGTTTCCACCGTCCACGAAAATACGGAGTTGGACGGACAATTTTTTCGAACCTCCTTCGAAGCGCGCTATATCAGCGCTCAGTCGGCAGTCCTGAGAATTCGCGGGATTGGCGGGATTGAGACGACGAACCTCAGCCTTGAGGAAAACTCCCGTTATACCGGCCATGGGTATTTTGCGGCGCGATTGGGCGGTGGGGTGGAGTATGCCTTCGGAGAATTGATGACTCTGCAGGTCGACGCATTGGCGATGCCCCTACTGGGAGCGAGCAACTCCGGGGATGCCTATGGCGAGGTGTCGGGATGGCTGGGGGCGGGGTTGGATCTGGTGACTCATCTCAACATCGCCGATCCGATCTTGATTGGCCTGGACTACGGATTTCGCTATTTCAACGTCGAATATCCCGACGCCGGCCAGGTCGACGGTGTCGCCGGTGAGGCCAGCTCCTACGACATGATTCATCAGATGATGATCACCCTGGGGTACCGCTACGGCTTTTAGGGTTCGTCGGCCCCTGCGAGCCTTGGCCGCAGGTGAAGAAGACTGGACAGCTAGCGATCACCGATCCTGGGCTTCGAAGAATTTCGTCAATTCCTCTTGGGCCCGGGCGCGCAATTTCTTGGGTTGGTCGGGGTGGAAGTCTAATTCCAGGCCGGGGATCTGTTCGATTTCGTCGAAGGCCAGCAGGCGAATGTCGTGATCATCGCTATTCATGGCCTGTACGAGCCATTTCCAGCGCTTGTCGTGGTCACAATTTTTCCACCATCTTCGCCACTCCGTGGGAGAGGGAGCTAGGCGCTGGTATGTGATCTGACGCAGGGCGCGGTGGAGGGTCTTTCGCAGGTGATCCGAGGCACCTTCAAGGGCGTCGATGAGCAGGGGAATGGCGATGACGTCTTTGAAGTGGCGCAGGATATCAGCAGCGACTTCGAGGCGAAGATCCTCGTCGCTCTCCTCGAGGATCCGTCGAAGAGGAGTGAGGATGAGAGAGTCGAATTCTTCGACGTGGCGATGAGAGATGACGATCTTTCGCGCCACCAGGCGAGTCTGGCGGTCGCGGTCGAAGAGTTGATCGCGGATCTTCGGCAGGAGATTTTCGGCGGGAAGCTCAGTGAGCAAGAAAGTGGCGTAAAAGCGATATTCGACACTGCTATGATCGAGAAAGGTCTCCACCAATCCCAGCGACGGCTCGCCGATGCGAACCAGGGCCTCCAGCACCGGACCGTGTTCGTTGACGGCAGGCAAGGTATCGGCCGTATATTGATAGCGATCGACGAAGAGGCGACCGGGAAATAAGGATTCAAGAGCGGGGAGGATGCTCGGGCCTGCCGTGGCCAGGTGCTCGGCGGCGGCGAACGCTTTCTTGGGGTCGGCGTCCTCGATCAATGCCAGGCTCGGTTCCAGATCGACGGCTTTCGGTCCGGTCTCCGAGATCTCCTCGATGACGTCCATGGGGATGGTCTGCGGCCGATGCTCGAATGGAGAGGGAGAATTGGAGGAGAGATCGGGAGCCATATCCTCGATCAATTCACCGAAGCTCTGGGTGCTGGAGGTAGTGCCGCCCAGATTTACGGTGCCCCCCGGTCGGGGTTCCGAGCGGCGTTCCAGGGTTTGCACCTCGGACTCGGTTTCACCGACGTCTTCGCTATCTCCTCCAAGCGAACCGAGGTGGAGAACCTCTCCCACCCCCATCATGGTGCTACCTGTGACGGAGTCGCCATCTTCGAAGCTGTTGTCTCCACTGGAAGAAGTAGAATCAATAGCGGCGGCGGGCTCTTCGGCGGAGTTGGATTTGCGCCTGGGACGGCGCAAGATCTGAGCCATGGGAATCCCGGAGGGACTGGCGGGAATCTGGAGTCCCGTCGCTCCCGTGGCAGTTCGAGGCACCGAGTCATCCTGAGAGTCCTGTTGCTTGGCGCCGGAAGTCTTCGTTGCAGCGGCGTCGGACTCGGTGCTCAGCTTTTGGGAATCCGTAGCTTCCGACTCTTGATCTTCGGAAAGATTATGGTCGTCGTCCGTCGGTGACGCCGATAGATCGGCGGCGAAGTTCTCGGCCGTAGAAGGAGCATCGTCGTCGTCGTCGTCGTCGTCGGGTGAGCTGAGTTCCTCCTCCGGGCCGGGCTCGGAGACGAGGACGTCACTGGAGGGAGTCTTCTCCATGACCGGTTCGGAATCGGATAGTTCCGAAGATTCGGCTGCCGGAAAAGGAGTCACCTGATGAGAGTGTCGCGATTGCTCATCCTTCGCTGATTCCTCCTCCACATCGGAAGAGGCATCGGGGAGAAGGGTGTCCGAATCCTCGGCGCCGATTTCGTTCTTATCCCCGTCTTTCTCTTCCGACTCCTCAGTAGAAGCAGAGGTGGAGGGTTCCTTCCGGGTCGTCCCTTCGGTATTTTCTCCGTTATCACTGAGGATTTCTTCGGAATCGTCCATGTCGCCCAGCGAGGGCATGCCGTAGCTTGTGGCGGCCACGTCCGGTGGGAAATTTTCCCCGGATAGGTCGTCGAGCTCCATGTCGGAAAGGGCAGGCATGCCGAAACTGGTGGCGGCCACGCTGGGAGAGGATGGTTCAGAAGTCCCCTCGGACTCTTCTACCGATTCAATATTGCCCAGAGAAGGCACGGCGCTTTCTGCGGCGTCGGAGAAATCGTCGCCGGCGGAGACGTCATCCGGTGAAGCATGGGACTCGTCTTCGTCTGGCGAGTCTTCGATGACCTCGCTGATATCGACGATCTCCCAGCGATGGCGAGGCTTATCATCGTCGTGACGCCGGGCGATGGTCTGCTCGATGAGTGACTCTTCCACTCCGAGCCCGAACTGTTGATCCGGACGGGGCAGAGGGGGAATGCGATCGGCCGGCGGAGGAAGCGCGCCCTTCTTCGCCAATTTGATCATATTCTGCAGTTGAGCGCCCACCCACCTCGCTGCTTTCTCCAATCCCTCGACCTCGAAGCGGTCGATGAATTCGCCGTCCAGCCGCAGCGCAGTGTCGCGATCGGTGGGTACACCGATGATGCTCATCGCCGTCCTCGGTCCGATTCGTACCGGAATCGCCACCAGAAACGATGGAGGATCGATCTCCATAGCTTCGAAGAGCGAAGCGATCCCCAGTGATTCAACGTCTCCGCTCTCCCAGGATTTTCCGGCCAGGATCTTCGACGATATATCCACGCAGATGTCGCGAAGTTGTTGTACGTCGTCGTAGTGCGTCTCCAGCTCCGGCCACTCCTCGACGAAATAGGGCTGAATGCCCTTTTTGCCAAAGACGACGATCAGTCGGCTCGTCAGCCAATGACCGGCGTAGCCCAGCAAGACCTTCAACAGGGTGTCGCGGTCGAAGCAGGATTCGATGAAGTAACGGACGTCACTTCGATCCCACTGCAATACATGCAACGAGGTCGAAGATTGAAGCGCCATCTGGACGTCGATATCATTTTCCACAGAGGCATATCCCAGTGATACGGGACGCTCGTAGAGATAGGCCCGCGTCCAGTCCGGGATATCGTCGCCCAGAAAAAAGTGCAGCGCCTGCAAAAAGCGCAGTCGTGGCCAGATATACTGGCGCACCGGCAACTCCAACTGCTCCTCCAAGACCTGGATGGCCAGATCGTTGAGGGGTTCGACGGTGACGATATCGACGCGCTCGTCGCCGTGTTGGCGTACGGGGAAGATTTCATATTTGCGGATGATTTCCGGATCAATTCTCTCCAGAAGAGTCCGCTCGATGAATAATCCTTCCGAGTACCCCGCCGGTGGGAGTTCGTAACAAAGGGCCAGATGCTGCAGGAGGGTCTCTTCCCCAAGATCGGTTTCGGCGGGCAACGCCGCCGTGGCGTCATCTCCATGCGACGAACGCAGTTCATCCACTTCTTCGGCGTCGACAAGCCCCTCGTCGACCAGACGATCAATGACCCGCTCTTGGCGTCCCACACTCACCCTTGTCAATCCCGATACCACAGTGAATTTCGCAAATTCTGGCACGACTACGGTACGCACACCTCAAGGGAACGCAAGAATTTCGATCGTCGAAATCCGATCGCTACGCTCGACCCGGCCGCGCCGACTGTATTATCGGTGTGTCTACCGATTTTGGAAATAGAAAAAGTTCACAACTCCCCATTATTAGCACGAAGTGCACATCGCAGTACAACACCACTTGGTCACGAGGTGATCGGTTTCCGTCGGTAGCAGTTCCATGGCCCGGGCCCAGGCCCTCGCCCAGGCCCGCCGTTCGCAGTGGTTTCTTAGCGGAGGTCTTGCCCCGCCCTCCGTGGTCACCACTGACCCCAACCCTCTTGGACGGCGCGAAGTAACAGCGGGCCGGGGACAGGGCGGGCTCGATCACACCGAGTTCTACTCCGTGTTCTGCGTCCGGCGTACCGCGATCAGCGCCCCAGCGACCAGCGCTCAGGGTCCAGCACTAGGACCGCCGCATGGGAAAGGAGGGAAAGCGAAAGTCCAGCACCTCGAAATCGGTGACGATGCGGGCGATCTCGTCGTCGGAGTTTCGTCCCAGGTAGGTGGTATAATAGCCGTTTCCAAAGCCCGTATCGAAGGCCAGTAGATTGCGGCCGTCGCCGAAGGGCAATTTGAGATCGCGGCGCAGATCGATGGTCGCCCATCCCACGCCGCGGCGTCGTCGCCGATTGATGCGACCCCACAGGTGTCGCTCGAAGTCGTTGTCCTCGGGCATCATCAACTGGTGATAATTGATGATGGCGCTGGCGGTGTCGCGATCCAGAAAGGCGCCGAGCCCGGAGTCGACGGCAAACCCGTCTTCGTCACGGTGGCCCAGGGGGCTCGCCAGTGGAGGCGGCGGAAGAGGCGCGACCTCCCAGCGTTGAACGTCGCTGGCGTCGACGGTGATCACCGCATAGGCCACCATCTTTTCGTCGCGCATCTCGGGAATGACGAGATGAGTGGGATAGCTTCCGGGCTCGAGCTCGATGTCGTAGGGTTCGGTATCCAACGCCAACAGGGGATCGCAGGCGACCAACTGACCGGAGGGCAGCACCAATTCTCCGATGGTCCGGCGATGCACCACGATATCGTAGCCCATCCCACCGATGATCTCGCCGTCCTGAAATTCGCGAAAGGCCCGAAAATTCATTTTCTTTTCCGGGAAGAGAGGGGAAGAAGAAGAGAAGGCGCTCCGAAAGGGAGACGGGGCTTCCCCGAGAAGGCGGCCCGTGTAGTGTCGGACCGCCTCGTCGTTACTGCATGAGGTGAAACATCAGCACGGCGCAGATCATTTCGCGCCGGCACCGAAGAACCCGCTCACGTAGAAGTCACCGTATGGGCGATGCGGGTCAATTCCAGGAAGCTGTCTGCCTTCAGGCTCGCGCCGCCGACGAGGCCGCCGTCGATATCGTCCTGAGAGATGAGGGCGTCGAAATTGCTGGGTTTAACGCTACCGCCGTAGAGGATGGGGATGGTCTGCGCCGTCTCGCGGTCAAAGCT
>SLPW01000004.1 GCA_007131755.1 Myxococcales bacterium
ATCGGGAATTCGCCTTCGATCTCCTGGGTCAGATGGTCGAAGAGGGCGACGAGAACGTATTCTTCTCTCCGCATTCCATCTCCATCGCATTGGCCATGACGTACGCCGGAGCCTCCGGGGGGACCTACGAGGAGATGGGCCAGGTGCTACGGTTCTTGCTCGACGAAGAGGATCTCCACCCGGCGTTCAACGCCCTGGATCTGGAGCTGGATCAGCGAAGCGAGGTGGACGTCGAGGACGGCGATCCGCCGCGTCTGGAGGTGGTCAACGCCACATGGGGGCAGCACGATTTTCCCTTCCGCGAGGATTATCTCGACGTGTTGGCCTATAACTACGGCGCCGGACTCCGGGCCGTGGATTTTTTGAACGAATATGAAGAGGTTCGACAGCGCATCAACCAGTGGGTAGAGGACCAGACGGAGGAGCGGATCAAGGAGCTGTTGCCCGAAGGTTCCATCGAGCCCTCTACGGTGCTTGTGTTGACGAATGCCATCTACTTTCTCGCCGGATGGGATAAAGAATTCTCAGAAGGAGCCACTTCGAATCAGCCCTTTACGCGCCCCGACGGAACGACGGTGGACGCCCCGCTGATGAGTCAGAATGAGAGCTTTCCCTATTTCAAGGACGAAGACACCCACGCCATCTCTCTTCCCTATGTTGGCGGGGAGATGTCGTTGATTGCGCTGAAGCCGGCCGAAGCCGACAACTTCGCCGAGTGGGAGGAGAATTTCGACCAAGAACTCTTCGACGACGTGGTGGCGGGGCTTCAAACCGGCTACGGAAGGGTGCGGCTTCCGAAGTTCACCTTCGAGGGAGATTATAATCTTCAGGAGCTCTTCGAGCAGATGGGATGGACGAATTTCTTCGAGCTCCATCGCATGGTGGAGGATGAGTCGGGAGGATTGGAGATCACCGGTATTCTCCACAAGAGCTTCATCGATCTCGATGAGGAGGGGACGGAGGCCGCAGCGGCCACGGCGGTCATCGTCGGCGAGGTCTCGGCGCCCATAGAGGAGTTCGATCTGTCCTTTGACAGGGCGTTTTATTACGCCATCTACGACCATCCCACGGATACGATTCTGTTTTTGGGCCGGATGGCCGATCCGACGGTGGAGGAGGAATAAGAGCCCTCATTTCTGCCTGGTGGTGCTCGTCGCCCAGTCCCGCTCGACCTCGGAATCGGGCTCGAGCTCGACATCGGAATCGAGCTCGACCTCGACCTCGGAATCGGGCTCGGGCTCGACCTCGGAATCGGGCTCGGGCTCGACCTCGGAATCGGGCTCGGGCTCGACCTCGGAATCGGGCTCGAGCTCGGAATCGGGCTCGACCTCGGAATCGGGCTCGACCTCGGAATCGGGCTCGACCTCGGAATCGAGGTCGACCTCGGAATCGAGCTCGACCTCGGAATCGGGCTCGACATCGGAATCGAGCTCGACATCGGAATCGAGACCGAGAACGAGAACGAGACCGAGACCGAGACCGAGACCGAGACCGAGACCGAGACCGAGACCGAGACCGAGACCGAGACCGAGAACGGCGGGAAGGGTGTCCGTTCCCTGTCTGTCGTCAGGGGGCTACCCTGAACGGTTACGAACCCCGGTTTGACAAATAAGAGTGGTTTAGTTGTTGGAGCGCCATATGCGCGTATCTTCATATCCTCGTGGCGGTTTGATATGATGGGGTGGTCATACACGTGAGGAGGTCGAAGATGCGTACCACCGTGAATGTCGATGACGATCTATTCGATGAACTGATGAAGCTCAGCGGCGCGGAGACGAAGACCGAGGCCGTACGTACAGCCATCGCCGAATACGTACGTGAGAGACGAAAGCGCCGACTGATCGCACTTCGTGGTAAGATCGACGTGGCCGATGATCTCACAGACTTTCGGGAATTGGACCGCGGGGGGGACGGGCAATGACACCGGTGTTAATTGATAGCTCGGCGTGGATCCATTTTCTGCGCAATAGCGAGCAGAAGACGGCGGATGCTGTGGAACGAGCCATCGCCGACGACCGGGCGGTCATTACTGGTCCGGTGATCGCAGAATTGCTACGGGGAGTTCGCGACGAAAGCCAGGCCCGACAACTCCGGGATCTCCTGGAGGTCGTCCGCCGCGAAGAGGTATATCCACGGGATTGGAATGAATGTGGCCTGACGATGTGCAGGCTGCGTCGACGGGGGATCACCGTTCCGCTTACGGATGCGTTGATCGCCACCGTTGCCGTTCGGTGTGAGCTTCCAGTATTGACCCTGGATACTCATTTCCAGCATCTGCCGGCGAAATTGGTGGAAATCTAATCAACCTCCATCGTTCGCCATGGCGACGTTTCGTCGTCGGGACATCCGTCGTTTCCGGTGACCATGGCCAGTCTAAAGTACCAGTCTGCTGGGAGTTCGCGATCGACGGCGACGGCCTCGGCGCCGGTGGCGTCGCCGGCGGGGACGCAGCGGTAGAGGAGGATTCCATCGCGGGCAGTCTCGGCGGCGTCGGTGGCCAGGACGTAAACGCGGTGTGCTTCACCTGTGGGGGCTTCCGGGAGGAGGCGAAGGGCGTCGTCGACGCGCTCTGCCTTTTCGAATGGAGAATGGACGGCGTGGAGGGTTCCCACGTGGCTGACGTATTCGGCGAGCAGGCCGGGGAAGATCTCCTGGAGTGCGCGGGTGTCGTCGTGGATTCTGGCGTAGCGCTCGTAGCGAATGATGCCACTTCGACGCACGTCGGGTTCGAATGGGTCGTCCATGTCCTCGGACAGCCACAGCAAGGTGATGGAGGTTCTCCCCTCGACGAAGGGGTCGTCGCTTCGGTGGTAGGCAATCTTTGCGATGTCGACGAGGATGGGGTTCAGGGCCTTCGGGCGTGGGGTGTGGCGGGCCCACTCGTAGGTGTGTTGGGCGAGGACGGTGGGGTGTTCGCGGTCGGCGCGCTCGAGCAGGGCTTCGGCAATGCGCACTTCGTCGTCGGGACGGTCGCTCAGAGCGTAGCCCACGGCGATGGCGGTGCAAGCTGCGAAGAGGCCGATGAATAGCCCGGCGCTCACCTTCGTGAGGCGTGCCGTGGGGCGGTTCGGTACAAAAGCGGATTCGCCACGGGTCATCCACCATCCCATGGCCACGCCGGCTACGAAGCCTCCCGTATGGCCCCAGAAGTCGATGACGGGGATCGCCACGGAGAGGACTCCGTTGAGCCCGAGGATGACCCACCACCACAACCAGCTCTGGCGATAGGGCGGAGGAAGTCGATCTCCGAAGCGAAGGTGGAGCGCGAAATAAGCGCCGAGAAGACCGAATAGAGCCGTCGAGATCCCAACGGCGAAGAGAGCGTCCGTTCCGATGAGCGACGCCGAGGCCCCGGCCAAGGCAGTACCGAGGGTCAAGACCACGGTGCGCGCCTCTCCGAAGAGGCGCTCGCAATAGGTTCCCAGGAAATACAGGGCAAAGCCGTTGATGGCGAAGTGCAGGAAATTTCCGTGCAGGAGATTGGCGGTGACGACGCGCCAGATCTGACCTTCCTCGAGGACCATGACGCTCGAATTCGCGCCGAAGTACAGAAATTCCAGAACGTCGAGATCGGGAGCCAGGAAATATTGAGCCCCGAAGATGACGGCGATGGTCCAGAACAGATATTTGGTAAACCGCGCATCCAGGGAGCTCGTGCGCTGGCTGAGCCCCGCCAGGTGGTGCATCTGCCGGAATTGCTCGCGGGCATTGGGCAACGCCGAGATGCGGTCGACCAGAGTGGCCCACAACACACGCCACATCTCCGGATGCGGGAAGTCGGGGCCGATGTAGATGTGGGTGCGCCTGGGGCCGTCGACGACCAGCGCCGGGCGGCCTCGCGATACGAGGGGGACGATGGTGCGCACATCCTCGTAGGCGATGGTGGTGGTGCGGCGGGAATTTCGCCCTCTGGGAAGTTCAACTTCGTCGGGGCCGAAGCGGATGATCCGCTGTGAGGAGGGCATCAACACCCGGCGTATGACGATCAGACCCGCCACGACGCCAAGGGGGAGGAGCCAGGCCCAGAAGGGGACGTCGACGTCCATGGTCTGCGAGACTTCCTGGACCAGAAGGAGGGAGAGTAACCCCAGGGCGCCGCAGACGATCATAAAACCCCGGGTCCACATCTTCGGGGGCGCCATGGGCAATTGGTCGCCGGCGCCCATATCGTCCGTTGGGGGTTTCGGCTCGTCGGGCGGCTCGTCTCCCGGTGGCGCGGCGGGGAGCAAAATGGGGCGTCGCTCATCGGTCATGTGGCGTCCCCGACAGCGTCGGCCGACCACGCCTCGTTGACGGCGTGGAGATCTTCGACGGTGTCGATCTCGCGCCATCCGCCGTCGATGGGTGACCAGTGGATGTCGATTCCGCGCTCGATCATGATTTCGTAGAGGTCGGCCAGGTAAGCTTTTCGAAAGGGACGGCCATGGCGAAAGGAGTCGTCATCGTCGTACTCCTCGCGCAGTTCGGCGAAGGTCTGACGCATAAGATCTGCACCCCGGGCCGAGTGTGAAGCCAGTCCGATGAACTCGCCGGCCGCCCCCTGGGGCCCGACCTGCTTTCCCACGGCGGTGATCCGGTCGCCGTCGACGGTCACCAACTCGGCCTGGGTCACGGGATGGTCGCTTCGATCGACGTAGGCACGGCGCCACTTTCGATCGACGACGAGGTTGATATCTCCCGGTCCGCTCAGGGCCGCCGCCACCACTTCTTCGGTGTAGACGATGTCGGAGTAGGTGGACAAAAATCCGCCCTCCATGGCCGCTTCGGCGCAAAAGAGAGAGTGGAGGATATTATTATTCTGCCAGTCGGGGTTTTCGTAGTAGGTGGCGCCGTCTACGATCAATTCGTGGGCCAGATAGCCTCGGATGACGTCGATATCGTCGATGCCGTGGTGGCGAAGGGCGGCCAGTTGGTGATCGAGAATGCAGCGACCGGCGACGCGGACCATGCACTTGGGGCGGTCGTCCGTGTAGTGTTCGAGACGGCTGCCGCGGCCGGCGGCGATGATGATGGCGTTCATAGGAAGGTCGGAGGTCAGGGGGGCAGAAAGCGAGACGAGTCAGCCGTAGAAGCCCGGGCGTCCGAGCTTCCAGACGACAGCGGCGCCAGTCTGGGTCAGATACAAGACGTAGACTCCAAGATAGGGGACCAGAAATAGCAGCGCCGTATCAAAGGGCACGAAAAAACCGGCCAGAGCGGCCCAGAGAATCCACGACGGATAGTGGACGAAATAGCGGGCCACCGACTTGATGAGCCACATCACCTTGCCGACGGCCGACTCCGGGATGGGCTGTTTCTTCGCCGACTGGCCGGGGTCGATCTTACGCCCCGCATATTCGGGACGGCGCACGAAGGTGGTCAAGGAGGTGGCCGACGCCACCAAGAATAATCCGCCTACGGCGACGAACAACCACAGGACGTCGCCGGTGTCCATCCACATTCGGATCGCCGCTGCTGCGACCAGCATCAACGCCTTGAGCTCGTCCATCAAGAAATCGAGGTGAGCACCCACCTCGGAGGTCATATTCTTGATGCGTGCCAGTTGGCCGTCGGCGCAGTCGAAGAGGTAGGAGAGCTGGACGAGGAGAGCGGCGATGAGAAAGCCCGCCGCTCCGGGAATGAAGATCATCGCCGCTGCAGCGCCGGCGAAGACGGCGACCCCCAAGAAGGTGACCTGATTGGGGGTCAGCGGTGTAGGCCGCAACAGATATACCAAGATCGCCGCCAGCGGGCGGGCGAAATAGGTATTCCAGGCGATGTCTTCCGTCTTTTGGGAGGTCTGGTAGACCTGGCGGATATCGTCGACCACGCCCATATCAACTGCTCCAGGCGGTGGTCATTTCGTCGACGAGTTCGAATTCTTCGCCGTCCCAGCGCCACAGGTGCTGGGCGCCGCGACCGACGCCGTCGGTCAGGGCGAACCCCTCCTCGTGAATCCAATAGGACTGGCCCGGGCCGAGCTGGGGAAAATCCCATTGGTCGGGCATATTGCGATGCCAGACGCTCCAGAATTCGTAGTGATGTTCGAAGGCGTCGTCGTGGTCCGTGTCGTCGGACTCCAGAAAGGCGCGCCACTCCTCCTTGAGGAGGCAGACAGCTTGTTCGGAGCTGGTGTCCATGAGGTCCTCCGTGGCATGGACGCCGGCTTCATCGGTGACGAGGACGAAGAGGCGCTGCGGCAGGGGATGGTCTTGCAGAGCGGGAAAGCGTTCTTCGTCGGCGGAGTCCTCCAGGAATTGGAAGAATTGATGGAGGACTCCGCCGGTGACCCGGCGGTGTTCGTGCTGAAGGGGGCTGAGTTGCTCTCGTTTTGGACGGGGTCGCTCGATAGGGGCGACGAAGTCGAGCAGGTCGCGCCGCCACTTCTGGGCGCCCGGGCTCAGTGGAGAGGAACAATTTCCGCAGTTGCTCATGGGGGTGTCTCGTCAGTGTGTCGTCAGAAAAACGTGAAGGTCTCGAGGGCTTATAAGGGGGTGAGAGCCGAGGTCTCGTCGAGGTAGATCAGGGCGTCGTAGCGCGCGGCGGGGTTGGTGGGCACGTAATTTCCCAGATGTTCGCGATCCGGGTGGTAGACGACGCCGACGGCGCGGTGTCCCGGGCGATGGTCGAAGAATTCGAATTCGTCGTCGCCCTCTTCGAAGAGGACGAAGAAGTGGAGATCGTCATGGCGTGAGAACATCTCCTCGACGCTTTGCTCGGGAGGCAGCGGAAGCTCTGCCCTGCGAAGGGGGGAGCCCCACTGGGTTCCGGCGATGACGTCGCCGGTGCGCGTGGAAAAGCCCAGGGAAAAGACGCCATCATGGCCGAGTTCTTCGCGCGAGAGTTGGCCGATATTGATGCGTCCGCGATCGGCCATATCCGTGGCCCGTGCGTCGCCGACGTGGGTGTTGTGGGCCCAGACGACTCCGCGGGCGTCGTCGCCATGACTGGCGAGCATCCCCTGCACGGCGTCGAACATGTGGGCGGCGCGCACATTCCAGAAATCGCTGTCGTCTCCGGTGACGCGCTTTCGATACTGGGCCTCGCCACTTTCGACGACCCGTGCGTGCTTTCTGGCCGACAGGTGACGGACGTCGTCGCCGTCGTAGAGCCGACGCACGGAGGCCACGGCGGCGCCGATCTCTTCTTCGCACCCCTCGGTGGCGCCCTGCTGAATGGCGTTCGAATATTGGCCGGCATGTGGTGAGAACCGGCGCAGGCAACCCAGATGAGCGCCGATCTGGCCGGCCTGGTCGGGGTGGTCTTCGTTGACGAGCTCCAGCAATCGATCGAGGGATTCGAAGACGGCGTGCATATCGATGCCGTAGACCCGCACCGGTCGCTGCGGGTTCTCGGCGTTGAAGAGGCGAAGCTCCTCGAGAAATGCCGCAAATTCCTCATTGGCCCACATCCACTGGGGCCAGCGCTCAAAGGCTTGCTCGACCACCTCCCGGGCGGTTTCGGCGTCGGCACCGCCCATGACGTAGCGATCGGCCGCCCGGGCGGCGTGCCAGTCGCCCTCGATGCCCACGAAGTCGATCCCCTGCTCTTTCGCCAGGGCCAGAGTCATCTGTGCACGCCAGTCGTAATATTCACGCGTCCCATGGGTGGACTCGCCAAGGAGGATCAACTCTCGACCGTCCGCTTCGTCCAGAAGAGGTTGGAGATCGTCGATCCCCTCCAGGGGGTGAGCGCGCAATTGTAGCCACTCTTCGACGGTGTCGATATCTTCGGTGGTTGTGGTGCTTTCCGTGGGCGGGGAGCAGTCTCCGCAGCCCATGGCGAGGGCAGTGGCGAGGGCGGTGAGGATGGTGAGGCGTTTCATGGGTAAGGTGCTTGTTCGTTGAAGATGGCCGACAGTGCAACGCGGCGGGAATGTAACACGATGGGGTTGGGATTGCGCAATAGGGCGTCGGTTTTACCCAACAGGCAGGGAAAACCAGAATATCGAGCCGCCGCCGTCGCGGGGGCGATAGCCCACGTCGCCGTCCATGGAGGTGACGAGGTGCTTGACGATGGACAGTCCGAGGCCGGTGCTGCCGGCCTCGGTGGAGCGGCCCGGGTCGACGCGGTAGAAGCGTTCGAAGATGCGGTGGCGATGCTCCTCGGCGATGCCGGGACCGCGATCGCAGACCTCGACGACGACCCGGTCGTCCCGGGTTCGGGAGCGAATGGTGATGGGATGGTCTGCACCACCGTATTTGGCGGCGTTTTCGCATAGATTGATGAGCACCTGCTCCAGGGCCCCGGAGTCACCACGGACCCGCAGTTCTTCGGCGACGTCGACGTCGAATTGTACCTCTTCACCGGTACTCTCTTTGACGTGCTCGACCACCGTGTCCACTGAGGAGCGAAGATCCAGGGGCTCGATGTGAAATTCCCATTCGCCGGCCTCGATTCGTGAGATGTCGAGCAGCTCCGAGATCAATCGCGACAGGCGTTCGGAGTGGCGGTGGATGCTGTCCGTAAAGGACTGGGCGTGTTCGGGAGAATCCAGGGCGCCGTCGAGGAGGGTCTCAGCGTTGGCCTGGATGACCGAGACGGGAGTGCGAAGTTCGTGGGAGACGTTGGCAACGAAATCGCGGCGCATCGTCTCCAGGCGACGAAGGGTGGTGACGTCGTGAAAGACCAAGATATAGCCATCGGTATCGGGGCGCGGGGTCACGCGAACGTCGATACAGCGCGAGGCGGTGCCCCCGGTTTCGAAGTCGAATCGGACTTCACCACGGTGCTTCAACTCAGCGACCAGTTCGTCGATTACCTCGGCGGGCATTAAGCGTGAAAGGGGTTCTCCGTCGAGAAATTCATCGCTTCGCAGAACCTGGGCGGCGGCGCGGTTGGTCAGCGTGACGACGAACTCGTCGTCCGTGGCCACCACCCCTTCGCTCATCCCGTCGATGACGGCACGGAACCGGTCGCGCTCGTTGGACAGGGTGTCCATCGTCTGCTCCAGACGGTGGGTGACGTCGCGCAGCGAGTGGGAGACCTCCTCGAGCTCACCGGAGGTCGCGCGCTCACCCGAGCGGGCGCGGTCGATGACGTTTTGCAGGGTCCTGGACATCATATTGGAGGCCATGCTGCTCATGGCGATGGCGATCCCCAATCCGAGCAGTCCGCCGGCGAGCAACAGGAGTCGAAGTCGACTCAACGCCTCGTCGACTTCGCGAAGGGGAAGTGAGACGCGCACCACCATATCACCGCGATCTGGCATGACGGCGACATAGAGAAGATCCGTACCTACGGACTCGCTGTGCCGGCGGGCGAAGCCCGATCCCTCTTCGAGGGCGCTTTGAATCTCCGGGCGGTCGAGTCGATCTGTTGCCTGCGCCAATTCGCCTTCGCTGAGAGCGGTGTCGGCGAGGACGATTCCACGGGAGTCGACGAGGGTGATGCGTTGTTCCGGCTCGGTCTGTAGTGAGTCGATCAACTGCGGGGCTCGTCGGGGCTCGTCGATGTGGTCCAGGACGTCGGCGACGAGGATGGCTCGGCTGTGGAGATCGTCCTGGATGCGCGTCTCTGTCCAATCCTGCAGTGTATGATGGAGGTATAGGCCGACGACGGCCATGAATAGCGCCAGAAGCACCAAAGAGATGGCGAAGAGTTTTGCGCGAAAGGAGAGGAGCACGGGTCTTGGATGATGAAGGGTCAGGTCGGTTCTGAAGTAAAGCGGTAGCCCAGGCCGCGTACGGTTTCAATATAGTCTCCGGCGTCGCCCAATTTTTCGCGAAGCCGTTTGATATGGGTGTCCACGGTGCGGGTCTTGACGTTAGCCGTGATATTCCAGACGTCGCGAAGCAGGACTTCCCGCGATTGGACGCGTCCGCGGCGCACGAATAAGGTCTTGAAGAGTCGAAATTCCAGGGCCGTAAGTTCAACCGCCCGGTCATGGAGACAGACCGTATGGCCGGGAATGTCGACACGGAGAGGCCCAAAGTCGACGGATTCGGCAATGACTTCTTCGTCGGCGGAGCCGCTTCGGCGCAAAATGGCGCGAATGCGAAGCTTTAGTTCCCGGACGCTGAAGGGCTTTACGACGTAGTCGTCGGCGCCGGCTTCAAAACCGGTGATGCGGTCGATCTCTTCGCCGCGGGCGGTGAGCATCAATACCGGAGTGTCGCGGGTGGTCTCGTCATTTCTGATATGCCGGCACAGCTCGGCTCCCTTCATGTCGGGGAGCATTCGATCGAGGATGATCAGATCCGGTGCAGGTGATTCGGACAGCGCCGCCAGCGCCGACTGGCCATCGAGAGCGGCGCGCGTCTGGTAGCCCTCCTTCTGGAGGTTGTACTCCAGGTTTCGGACCAGGTCCGCTTCGTCTTCTACGATGAGGATCAGTGGCATGTGGAGGTAACCGTTCAAGGGGACAACACGTTCAATCAGCGATAGGTGGTCGAAACAATCCAGGCGCAGGGACGCCTTGTGCTCCCGAGCATATCGGCCGCCGTTTAAGGCCGACCTGGACAGCCACGTGCCTTGGGCTCGTGATACGAGTGGTCAAGCGATTCCAATTGTACGCCCCGTGATTGCACCGTCGAATCATCGCAACCATGGGATCACCGCCGCGGTGGTTTGGATTCTGGGTGAATGAACAGGGACAAGCACCGTGTTGAGGTGGCCCGAACGCAATGTCACGAGCCCAAGGCACGTGGCTGCATTAGTCAGGCGCAGACTACGCGCCTGAGATGCTCGGGAGCACAAGGCATCCCTGCGCGGAGCGGGTCGATTAATTTTCCTTCGCAGCTTCCAGGGTGTGGTGGCGAAGTTCGTGGAGCTTTCGGCTCAGCCCCACCTTGTAGATGTGGGGGTTGTTGAATCGTTTGTGTTCGTCGGGAAGCATGGCCAGACGCCGTCGGGCGTAGTCGCGGGCCTCCTCGACGCTGTGGAGCTCGGCGACGACCTGGCCATCGCGCATGATCGGTCGTAGGAGCGGCTGTTGGTCGTATTCGGCGACGCTGACGTCCTTGTAAGGATCGTAGGGGTGGAAGATATGCTCTACGGAGTCTTCGTCGTCCAGGGCGACGGCGTCTCCGTAGAAAAAGCCCGCTTCGTCGACGAGGCGCAAGACCTGCTTGTTGCCCGGGAAGTTCACCTTCTCGAAATTTTCCGAGATCTTGATGCGGGGCTCATCATCGACGGAGCATAATTTGTAGACCCCGTCGAGGGCGGCGTCGTCGTAGGCGGTGACGAGCTGAGTGCCGACGCCGAAGACGTCGATGGCGGCGTCCTGGTCGTGGAGGAGGCTCTTGATGAGGTGTTCATCGAGCTGGTTGGAGGCGGCGATCTTGACGTTCGGGAAGCCGGCGTCGTCGAGCATCCGTCGGGCATGTTTGGAGAGATAGGCCAGGTCCCCGCTGTCGAGGCGAATGCCCACCAGTTCGTGGCCCCGTTGTCGAAGCTCGCCGGCGACTTTGATGGCGTTGGGCACCCCGCTTTCCAGAGTATCGTAGGTATCGACGAGGAGGATGCAGCCGTCGGGATAGTGGCGGGCGTAGGCGCGGAATGCCTCCAGCTCGTCGCCATAGCTCTGAATCCAGGAGTGGGCCTGGGTGCCCGAGATGGGAAGGTTGTGTTGGCGTCCGGCGAGGACGTTGGAGGTGGAGTCGAATCCGCCGATTATGGCCGCTCGCGATGCCTGCATGCCCGCCAGCCCCTGGGCCCTGCGCAGGCCGAAGTCGATGAGCTTTCGATCCCCTGCGACGAGCCGCATCCGCGAAGCCTTCGTGGCCACCAGGGTAGAGAAGTTCAACAGATTCAATAACAGGGTCTCCACGACCTGTGCCTGAATGATGGGACCGCAGACCCGACAGACGGGGGCGAAGCCGAAGACCACTTCTCCCTCGGGCGGAGCCATCAATTCGGCTTGAAATTCGAAGTCTCGAAGATAGCTGAGAAAGGAGTCGTGAAAACCCTGTTCTTTGAGATAGGAGAGGGCGGCCTCGTCGAAGCGAAAATTCTCGAGGATCTCGACGAGTTCCGCCAACCCTGCGAAGATCGCATATCCCCCGTCGAAGGGAGCCTTGCGAAAGAAGTAGTCGAAGCAGGCGGTCTGCTCGGCTCTTCCCTCCAAGAAATAGCCCTGGGCCATGGTCAATTCGTAGAGGTCGGTATACAGGGGAGCGTCGTCTCGCAGGGGATGTGTCACGGTGGGGTCCTTTGGAAAATTCGTCGGATCGTGCAAAGGGTATTCACCTTTGGTGGGGGGTACAAGGGGCGCGAAAATCTAGAGTGTCATCGGTTTCCGTCGGTAGTAGTTTCCTGGCCCGGGCCCAGACCCTCGCCCGGGCCCGCCGTTCGCAGTGGCTTCTCAGCGGAGGCCGTGGCCCGTCATGCGCGTTTATTACTAACCCCAACCGGCTTGGTCGGCACGAAGTAACAGCGGGCCGGGGCCGGGGCCGGGGCTCGGGCCAGGGCCCGGGTGTGGCCTCGACCACTTTGAGTCCTACAACCGATCAAGGTGGATCACATCTGAACATACACGACAACTACGAAGGACAAACGAGATAAGGATTTATGACCAAGGACACACAGATCGAAGCGATTTGGACCCTCGACGAGGGCCCACTGGAGAGCCAGTCGCAGGCGGCGGCGCTCTTTGCTGCCGTCGGGGAGGTGGTGGACATAGAGCCTGCGCGATACGATCTCAATCGCCGCGGGCAGTGGCGTCCCTACAGCGGGCCGGGGCTGATGGTGGACGTGTTGACCCAACGCACGCAACTGGTGACCATCCGTGAGGAGCGCGGTGTGGACGAGGGGGGCGTGGAGGTGGCGCTGGCCACGGGAAAATATGGAGAACCACCGCAGGCCATCGCCCGCTGGCGACAGCAGTGGCCGCCGAAGCCAAGGACGCTTCGTCGATGGGAGCAGGCTGCCGTGAGCGCCTTCGACGGGCAAGAGCTTCGCTCTTTCGTCCTTCGCGTCGACGATGCCGTTTGTCTTGCGGCGACGACGGATCGACGGCTCGACGACAGAATGCGAGAGCTCGTCGACGGGGAGCAGCGGGCTTTCGCCGCGGGAAAAGTGCGGGGATGGAGTTCTCTCGAAGATAGATGAAGTTCGGATCGACGAATGAGACAAGGATTGCCATGGATAAACGTGTGAGTTGGGACGAGTATTTTATGGCCATCGCCACCCAGGTGGCGACGAGGGCGACCTGCGATCGAAAGCATGTGGGAGCGGTCATCGTGCGCGATCGCACGATCTTGTCCACCGGCTACAACGGCAGCATCCGGGGGTTGTCCCACTGCGACGAGGTGGGACATATGATGGAAGCCGGCCACTGCGTTCGAACCATTCACGCCGAGGCCAACGCCATCATCCAGGCCGCGAAAAACGGCGTCGCCATCAATGGAGCCGACATCTATATCACGGCCTCGCCATGCTGGCCGTGCTTCAAGATGATCGCCAACGCCGGAATCAAGCGCATCATCTTCGGTGAATTCTACCGCGACGAGCGCATCTACGACGTGGCAAAGGCGCTGGGGATCGAGTTGTTGCAGATCCGGGCCGACGACAAGAGTGAGGCAGGGGAGCCCGTGGTCTGAGGAAAGTCGGGAAAAGTGGCGACGGAAATGCTTGACACGTCCCGTGGGCGCGTCTATAACCCCGGTCCCGTCGGCGCGATAGCCGCCCCCTGTCCTTAGGGACAGCGGCGAATGCGCGAAGGTAGCTCAGCAGGTAGAGCACGGCCCTGAAAAGGCCGGTGTCGACGGTTCGAATCCGTCCCTTCGCACTTGGCATCGCGGATGCCGACGAACCCCAGAAGCCCCGGTGCTCATTTGCGTGAGTACCGGGGCTTCTGGTTTTCGCCGTGGTGGCCACGTTTATTATTGAACAGCGCCACCCCGAGGAAAGCCTGTGGCACCAGAGGGCGCAGACCCCGACGACCTCTGCCACAGCTTCGAGGGCGGTGGGCGAACGCTCACAGTTGAGATATCCAGTCTTGTCGGGGGGGTATGACCGTCGAACTCGTCATCGTGTTGGGGCTGACTGTATTCGCCCTGGTGCTGTTCGTCACCGACGCATTGCCGGTGGAGTTGGTAGCACTGTTGACCCTGTCGGTGTTGCTCCTGTCGGGAATCCTGACCCCCGAAGAGGGGCTGCATGGATTCAGCAACGAGGCGACGGTGGCAATCGGGGCGATGTTCGTGCTCAGTGAGGGGCTGCGCCAGACAGGGGTGCTCGAGAAGCTTGCGGCCCGGCTGAAGATCCTGTTTGAGGCCAATTTCTCGTTCGGTCTGTTGGTGATGATGCTGGGGGCGGCCTTCGTGTCGGCGTTTATCAATAATGTGGCCGTAGTGGCGGTGATGTTGCCCGTGGTACTAAGTCTAGCTCGAGAGATCGGGGTCAGCGCCAGCCGCCTGCTCATCCCGCTGTCCTTTGCGGCGATGTTCGGCGGAAGCATGACGCTTATCGGGACCTCCTCGACGCTCCTCGTCAGCGGTCTGATCGCCGAGCGGGGCATGGAGCCCATCGCGATGTTCGAAGTGACACCGCTGGGGATAGCGCTGCTCATCGTGGGTACAATCTACCTCATGACGGTGGGACGACGACTGTTGCCGGACCGTCCACCGGAGGAGGAGTGGACGGAGCACTACGAACGCCCCGACTATCGGGCTCAGGTGGAGATCCTTTCGGGACATGACAGCGTCGGGGGGCGGCCCGGGGAGTTCTTCGCGCAGACGGAGGATGCCAGGGTGATCGCCGTATTTCGAAACGGTGTTCTCCTGGCCGGAACTCTGGATGAAGTGGTCCTGGAGCCCCACGACGTGCTGAGAATTTCGGCCTCGGCCCGGGTGGTGGGCGGCCTCGATCGGGACCCGGACGTCAAGATCTTGCCCCTGAAGCAGATCGTCGAGGAGGCTCCTCTTGCGGAGGAGTTCCAGCAGCGGAGAAAGACGGAGCTGATTCAAGTCGTCATCGCGCCGAGCTCGCCGCTGGTGGGAAAGACCCTTCGCGGGGCGCGGTTTGCGGCTCAACACCCGGCGATGGTGGTCGCCATGCGTCGAGCCGGGAAGGTGATGGTCGAAGAGTTGCTCGACGTGGAGCTACAGGGAGGAGACGTGCTGTTGATGGAGGCTCCGTCAGAGGCGTTGCGCCGCCTCCATGAGAGTGAAGACTTCATCGTGGTGTCCGAAATTCCCGAAGTGAGGTTCAAGACGCACTTGCTGCTTCCTGTACTGGCCGTATTTGGGGCCATCGTCAGTCTGGCCGCCCTGGGATTATTTCCCATCGTGGAGTTGGCCGTAGCCGGCGGGGTGGCGATGGTCTTGATGAAAGCACTGCGAGTGCAGGACGCCTATCGAGCCATTGACTGGCAGGTGATCTTTTTGCTGGGGGGGTTTATCCCTCTGGGGACGGCGTTGGAGAAGGTGGGGGCCATCGATATTGTGGCTCAGGCACTGGCGTCCTGGCTTGGGGGATACGGTCCTCTGGCGCTTCTGGCGGGGTTTTATTTTACGACGAATTTCATGAGCGATCTGATCTCGAATCAGGCTACGGCAGTGTTGATGACGCCGGTAGCGATCGCCACCGCATTTTCCATGGGTGTCGACCCTCGTCCCTTCGTGATCGCCATCGCCTTTGCCTCCTCCGACAGCTTCGCCTCACCGGTGGGCTATCACACCAACGTCATGATCTACGGGGCCGGAAACTACCGCTATCTGGACTTCGTGAAGGTGGGACTGCCGCTGAATCTGTTATTTCTGGCGACGGCGGTAGTGGTGCTGCCGATGTTCTGGAGTTTTTGAACTGCCGGCACAACGCCTTGAGCACAAGTTGATGGAGATGAATGCGAAGTTGAGGGCGGGCTGGACAAGGCGCAAAGCGCAGTCGATGCAGCGCATCGTCAAGCATTTGCAACGCAGTCCAGTCCGTTCTCAACGCAGCAGGCGTTCCATCAACTTGTGCTCAAGGCGTAATAATAGGTGATGACCGATGGTGGGTAGTGGGTGGAACGGCGGGTAATGGGTAATGGTTGGGGGCACGCGAGGGGTGTTCATCTTTGGCGGGTGAAGCATCGCCGTCAATTCTTCGCCCCCTCCGGGTTATGACCATCGAGGTGTTCATTGTGCTCGGCCTCGCGCTGCTGGCGCTGGGGCTATTCGTCACCGACGCTCTTCCTGTGGAGTTGGTGGCGCTGGTGGTGCTTTCCGTATTGTTCCTGTCCGGGATTCTCACCGTAGAAGAGGGGTTGGCGGGGTTTAGCAATGAGGCCACGGTGGCCATCGGGGCGATGTTCGTCTTGAGCGAGGGGCTGCGCCAGACGGGGGTGCTGGAGAAGCTTACGGGCAAGCTAAAGCGCTTATTTCAGACCAATTTCTCACTAGGTCTATTGGTGATGATGTGCGGCGCCGCTTTCGTATCGGCCTTTATCAATAACGTGGCCGTCGTGGCGGTGATGTTGCCCGTGGTGCTGGGACTGGCAAAGAAGATCGATGTAAGTCCCACCTGCCTTCTCATTCCCCTGTCATTTGCGGCGATGTTCGGTGGGAGCATGACGCTCATCGGCACGTCGTCGACTCTATTGGTGAGCGGCTTGATCACCGATCGGGGGCTGGAGCCGATCGGGATGTTCGAGGTCACGCCCCTGGGGATCGCCCTCTTTGCGGTGGGCGTGATCTATTTGATGACTCTGGGACGGCGGCTGTTACCGGATCGCCCGGTTCAGCCAGAGTGGAAGGAGCGATTCGAGCGGCCCGAGTATCGAGCCCAGATCGAGCTGTTGCCGGGTCACGATGGGGTCGGAGAGGCGCCGACGCAATTCTTCGACGAAGACGAGGAGGCCGATGTCATCGCCGTCTTTCGCGACGGAACGATGTTGTCGGGAGCGCTGGACGAGATCGTGCTCCGGCCCCATGACGTGCTCCGGATCGCCTCGTCGGCCCGTGTGGTGGGTCGTCTCGATCGCAGCGAAGACGTGGAGGTGCTTCCACTGAAGCAAACCCTGCATGAGGAGCACCGCCACGAGATCGAGGAGTTGGAGTTATTTCAGGCCGTCATCACCCCGTCGTCGTCGATGGTGGGGAAGTCCCTTCGAGACGCCAGCTTCGACGTCCAGCATCCGGCGATGGTGGTGGCCCTCAGAAGGGCCGGAGAGGTGATGGTCGACGATCTGCTGGACGTCGATCTGCGCGGTGGCGACGTATTGTTGATGGAGGCGCCGGAGCAGGAACTTCGGCGCATTCAACAGAGCGAGGATTTTATCGTCGCCGGCGAGGTTGCGACGGAGCGCTTCAAGCCCCATCTGTTGATTCCCGTATTGGCAGTATTTTCAGCCATCGTAGGCCTCGCCGCGCTGGGGCTCTTTCCCATCGTTCAGCTCGCCGTCGCCGGCGGGGTGGTGATGGTGCTCTTCGGTGCCTTGAGCGCCGAGGACGCCTATCGGGCCATCGACTGGCAGGTGATCTTTTTGCTGGGAGGGTTCATCCCGCTGGGGACGGCGCTGGAAAAGGTGGGGGCCATTGAACTGGTGGCCCACAGCCTGGTGGATTGGCTCGGTGACTATGGACCGCTGGCACTCCTGGCGGGGTTTTATTTTACGACCACCTTCTTTAGCGACCTCATTTCCAACCAGGCCACGGCGGTGCTGATCACGCCGGTGGCCATCGCCACTGCCGTGACCCTGGGGGTTGATCCACGACCCTTCGTCATCGCCATCGCATTTGCGGCGGCCAATAGTTTCGGCTCTCCCGTGGGCTATCACACCAACGTCATGATCTACGGGGCCGGAAATTACCGCTATCTGGACTTTGTGAAGGTCGGGGTTCCGCTGAATTTGCTATTTCTGGGAACGGCGGTGGTGGTGCTGCCCATGTTCTGGAGTTTTTGAATGGTCCGATCCCCACCCTTGATGCAAACAACGCATCTTCAAATGGGGTGACCACAGGCGCCGCTGGAAAGCGCGGCGCGGCGCGTCGACTACAAGCACGCGCAACTGCCACCGGTGTTGACCGGAAGGGGGTTCGCGGGGCTGATGACGGTGGAAGCGTCGCCGTTGCGGGTGCCTGTCGTTTACCCGCCGCCGAGGCGTGTCTTTTTCCGAGGCCTGTGGTGACCCGGTCTGACCGCAGGGAGGGCCGGGGTGAAGGGCATCGGATCCCCAATAGAAATCCATTTGTGTTGGCCGGTAAATTCAGTTAGATCAAGCCACCTTAGGTGTGGATTTACGTGGAGCCGGCCCGTGCAATGGGCCGCATTTGGGAGAGGTGAAAGATGGTTGGAAGAGGTAGCTGGAAGTTGTTGATCGCTCTATTTCTCGCGTTCAGTGTGGGATGTGCATCCGACGATCCCGCAAATTTCGAGAATCAGGACCCAGAGGAAAATAAGAACCAGGGCGAAGAGAAAGACGAAGCGGAGCTCGAGGTTACGGCCGACGATCCGATGACATGGACGCTGGGACTGGAGGAGAGCGCAACGGGCAGCTTCGACATCGCCAATATGGGGGAGGAAGAGCTGGATTTCGATATTTCTTCCGATGGAGATTGGCTCCAATTTAGCCCGGCCACCGGGGAGGTCGACGGTGGGGAGTCGACGACGGTGGAGGTGGAGGTCAGTTGCGGTGGCGAGGCCGATGAATATGCGGCGACGATCACGGTGGACTCCAACGGAGGAACCCATGAATTCGGGGCCCAACTCAATTGTGAGGCCCCGGCTCCCGGAGAGCTGACGGTCACCATCGAGGGACTTCCCTCGGGTCTTAACGCAGACGTCACCGTCGAAGGACCGGAGGGATTCTCGGAGCTGGTGACAGGGACGACGACCTTCGAGGAAGTGGCCGTCGGTGAGTATCAAGTGACAGCCAGCCAGGTGGGCGATGAAGCAGTCTACGTGCCGGACCCGAATCAGATCACCCTGGAAGTGGAGAGCGAGAGAGAGAGTTCGGTGACCATCGAATACGACGCCGTTCCCGGCGGCGTGTTGGTCTCCGTCGACGGATTGCCCGGTCATCTCGAAGCGAGCCTGACGCTGGTGCGCGGAAGCGACGAGTGGGACGTCCCCGACAACGGGCTGGTCCAGAACCTGGAGCCCGGATCCTATACGGTGGTCTCCGATCCCGTGGTGGACGGCGACGACACCTGGGAGGCTTCCGATACGGCGGTTACCGTCAAGAGCAGCGAGATCGCCGAGGTGACGGTCACCTTCCTGGTCGACGTGGGGTATCTGGAGATCACCGTGCAGGATCTTCCCGACGGAACGGATCACGAGATCTTCGTCATCGCTCAGAGTGACGGGACGACGACGGAAGTTCCTCAGACCGGTTCGTTGACACTGGAGCCCGGCAGTTATGACGTGGAGGCGCACGACGTCGAGGTGGGACTCGCCACGTACGAGGCCAGCGGGGACACGACGGTGGAGATCGTAGAGGGAGAGACGGAGACGGTGACCATCTCCTACGAATTGATCGACGCCGAGGTGGAGGTCACCATCAGGGGATTGGACGATGTCTCCTCATCGGCAAGTGTTGCCATTGAGTTCATCGGCGACGAAGAGCAGAAGACGGTCACCGATTCGGGGACGATCACTCTTTTCCCGGACACCTATAGTGTGGAGCCCGCAAACGTCAATGACGGCCTCGCCACCTATATCGCAGACTCCAAGACGGTGGATCTGGAAAGCGGAACCAACCCGGAGCTGTTCATCGACTATGATCTGCAATACGCGGAGTTAACCATCGACCTCGCCGGTGATCTGGACGAAGGCCAGGCCAATATCGAGGTGACCAGCACCGACGGATTCTCGGAGAGCCATCAGGGAAGCACGGTGCTCGATGAGCTCGTCCCCGGCGAGTATACGGTGACCGTTCACGACGTCACCCTCGGAGATGCAACGTACGAGGGAAGCGGATCGGATAGCTTCGTCCTCGGCAGCAATGATACGGAGACGGTGACGGCGAGCTACGAATTGATCAGGGTCGACGTCATCGTCTCCATCGAGGAGTACGGCGATGTGGACTACGAATTCGAACTCACCGGACCCGACGGCTTCGAGGAGACGATCACCTCGTCGACTTCCTTTGCCGGCGAGTTGCCCGGGACGTACGAATTGAGCCTGGTCAACGCCACGGATGATGGCTTCGGCAACGATCCCTATATCGAGTATGATTCCGGAGCGGTGACGGTGGCGTCTGTCGACGGGGAGCACGAATTCGAGGTCGTGGCCCGGGCGGCCAATATCGTGACCACCGAGGACGACGACGCGTCGGCCCGCGGCACTCTTCGCTATGTGCTGGAAAACGTGGGCTCCGGAACGGAGATCGTCTTCGCCGGCAATGTCTCGCAGATCGAGTTGTCCCAGGGGCAACTCGCAGTAGATAAGGAAGTCGCAATCATTGGAAACGGTTCGAACGCCATCGTCCTCGACGGAGCGGAACAGACGCGGCTCTTCGACGTCGTCGGCAGCGGGGAGCTGTCGCTTTTCGATCTGGAGCTGACCCGGGGTTATGCCGAGGGAAGTACGATTAATTCCGGAGGTGGTGCGGTGCGCGTCGCCGACGATGGCGTCGTCCATGCAACGCGGGTTTTGTTTCGAGGCAACTGGGCCGAGAGCTCGGGAGGCGCCGTCCACGTCGGAGGAGACGCCTATTTCGAAGCCGAAGATTCCCTATTTCGCGACAACGAGGCCGGAGTGTGGGGCGCTGCCGTACAGACTGCCGGCAGCGGTGGTGATCTCAATCACGTCTATCTGCGCAGAAGTCTGTTCCAGGACAACCAGGCATTCGGAGGCGGTGGCGCGATCGACGGCTTCGCCTCGAATGGACAGATCGATATCGAGCAGAGCACCTTCGTCGGAAATATCAGCGGAGGCCTGGCGGCAGCGATCGTCATCTTCAGTGGCGATGCGACGATCGAAGGAGTCACGGTGAGCGGAAACTTCAACGACAACGTGAATAACGACGAGGTAGGCGGCCTGTTCGTCGGTTACGGAACCCACGTGACACTGCGGGGCAATATCATCGCCGGAAATGCCGAGCAGGATATGGGCGGATATGCCAGTCCGATTCACAGCACCGGCTATAACGTCATCGGTGACGCCAGCGCCGTGAGCGGCGATATCGATTGGCACTCCACCGATCAGAGCGGTGTCGCCAATCCCGGCCTGCAGTCTCTGACCGACAACGGCGGGCCCACAGCTACGATGCGGCTCAGCGGCAGCAGCCCTGCGCGATCGATCATTCCCGTCGAGGAATGCCAGGACGCAGAGCTGGACTGGTCGCAGGACCAGCGCGGCTATCACCGCCCGGCCGGTGCCTTCTGCAGCGCCGGAGCCTATGAAGCCGAGGGAGGACTCGAGACCTTCGAAAACGCCGATATGTCTGCAAGTCAGTATGAGACCGGTAGCTTTACCGGTGACGACGGAGTGGAGTGGAGCTATGTAGAAACGATGCGCAGCGGATCCGGGAGCGGGAGCATCGACGGGACTAGCGTTGTACTGCGGGACTCCCCGACCGGCTCTATCAAGAGCGACCAGATAAGCGGCAGCATTTCGTCGCTGTCCATGCAACTCGGCCATGGCTTTACCGGAAATGGCGATCGTCAGGTGGAGGTCTTCGTCAACGGCACCTCCGTGGGCACTTCGGAGCCCTTTGACGATGGCGATCAAGACGGCATCTCCGGCGGCGCCCCGGTGCGTTATTTCGCCGTGGACGGCCTCAATATCTCGGGAGGCTTCGATATCGAGATCGTCAATATCGGTGACGGACAGATCCTGGTGGACAACGTCAGTTGGCAATAAGGGTGCGTTGGCGGTTGGGGTGCGCAACGGACCCCTCCGCCTCGCGTCCCAGCCTGCGGCTGGCGGCTCGGCACCTCCCCACAGCGCAAGCTCGTGGGGAGGATCAATAGCCGTTTCCCACTTCTATTGCCCTTCGACGGCCTCCCCAGAGCGCAAGCTCGTGGGGAGGATCAAGTGCCGCTTCCCATCTCTTCTTCCCTTCGACGGCGTACATCCCATATCCACACTGCGTTTGGTGAAATACTAGGCGCAACTAGGTTTTTACGACCCTGCGTAGCCATCCCGATGCCCGCGGAGTCGTTGTGCCATCGCCGTCGAAACAGGACGCTTCTCATCGCTTTGTCGAACATACGGGGGAGGTAGAGCTTCGGCTCTTCGCCGCCGAATTTGGCGAATTATACGCCGAGGCGGGGCGGGCTCTTGCACGGTTGATGCTCGAGGAGGCCGAAGAAGCATCGAAATCGACGGTGATGTTGAGGGTGGAGGCCGAAGACCGACAGGAGCTTCTCTTCGAGTGGCTAAACGAACTCATCTACCACTCGGAGGTGGAAAAAGTGGTCTTCGTCGATTTTTCGATCCTCGAGATCTCCGAGGGGCACCTGGTGGCGGAGGCGACAGCCCTGCGACCACTCAGGCTTCGCACGGCAGTAAAAGCCGCCACTTTTCACGACCTCTGTGTCGTCCACACCGGCGACGGATGGTCGGCAACGGTGGTCCTCGACGTGTGAGGAATCATGGACCTTTCGCGCCTGAAACAGATCGACGACGTCATCTTCGAGATCCCCGACGACTATCGCTCCGATATGCGGGTGCCCGTGCGGGTCTTCGCCGATCGGCAGACCCTGGAGGAGATAGGCGACGACCAGAGCCTGGATCAACTGGTCAATGTCAGCACTCTACCGGGAATCGCGTTTTACGCACTGGGAATGCCGGATATCCATCAGGGATACGGGTTTCCCGTCGGCGGTGTGGCCGCAACGGAGGTCCCCGACGGGGTGATCTCGCCAGGGGGAATCGGATTCGACATCAACTGCGGTGTTCGGCTTTTGCGAACGGGAATCGCCCATGGCGATATCGTCGATGACGTGGAGGCACTGGTCCACGAGATGAGCCGGGCCATTCCCTCGGGCTACGGACGGGGGAGCCGGCTCTTATTGAACGACGAGAGGCTTGAGGGAGTGCTCTCTCGAGGGGCGCCCTACGTGGTGGACGAGATCGGATACGGGGAGAAGCGAGACGTCGAATTTCTGGAGTCCCGGGGATGTCTGGAGAAGGCGTCCGTGGAGAAGGTCTCGCAGCGGGCCCGCGAAAGGGGGCGCGACCAACTGGGAACTCTGGGCGGGGGAAATCACTTTCTGGAAGTACAGGTGGTGGACGAGATCTTCGATGAGTGGACGGCGAAGACCTACGGGCTCCATCCGGGAGAGGTCACGGTGTTGATCCACACCGGCTCGCGGGGCTTCGGCCATCAGGTGTGTACGGATTATCTCAAGAAATTCGGCAGAGCGATGAAAGAGCAGGGCATCGAGCTGCCGGACAGGCAACTGGCCTGTGCGTCCCTGTCCTCAGAAGCCGGGGAGAGCTATTTTCGGGCCATGTGTTGTGCCGCAAATTACGCGTTCAGTAACCGCCAGGTGCTCACCCACCGGGTGCGTCGGGCCTTCGATTCCGTATTGGGCGACGGATATTCGAATCGGATCGACATCGTCTACGACGTGGCCCACAACATCGCCAAGATCGAGCAATTCAACGGGGCGGAGTATTGCGTGCACCGAAAAGGAGCGACGCGGGCCTTCGGTCCGTCGATGCGCGAGATCCCCGATGCCTACGCCGAGGTGGGCCAGCCGGTATTCATCCCGGGAAGCATGGCCACCAGCTCCTTCGTGCTCGCCGGCACGGACAAGGCGAAGGAGGTGTCGTTGAATAGCTGCTGCCACGGCGCGGGGCGAAGGATGAGCCGTACAGCAGCCAAAAAACGAGTCGCCGGTCACGAACTCCGAAAAGAGCTCGAGGGTCGGGGCATCGCCGTGCGCTGTCCCTCCAACGCCGAATTGGCCGAGGAGGCACCGCTGGCCTACAAGGACGTCGACCACGTCGTCGATATCGTCACCCGCCTCGGGGTGGCGAAGAAGGTGGCCAGATTGCGGCCCGTTGGTGTGCTCAAGGGGTGAGGG
>SLPW01000214.1 GCA_007131755.1 Myxococcales bacterium
CCCACCACCCACCACCCACCACCCACCACCCACCACCCACCACCCACCACCCACCACCCACCACCCACCACCCACCACCCGCTGTTCCATTCTTTGCCAACTCTGCGGGGCGCGGCTATCATCGTCGTCCGAACGATGCCGGCGCCGAAGCCGGTCCGACATGTACGATCCTTTCTCTTCGGGCGATCATGCAATCGATATTGGATGGAGCGAGGGCAGGCGTTGTCGCCGGTCTGGTCGTGACTCTGTGGTGTTTTCTGGCCGTCAGTTCGTCGGCTCAAGGAGCGGATTCGGCGGCGGGGATGGCCTTTGTGGCCACGGCCTTCGGATTGTTAGGGCTTCCGCAGATCCTCTACGGGGTTGGCCTGGGGGCGGTGATCGCCCTGTGGGCGGTGGTATTTCAGAGGCTGGGGCTGCGGCCGATCGGAGAGGCTCTGAGCGATGGAGGTACGGACCGGCGGGTGGCGGCGGCGCTGGTGACGGCGCCCGTGGCTGTGGGCGTGGTGGCGCTGGGGGTGATGGCCGTTCATCTCAACGTGACCTCCGGATTTGCTCGGGACAGCTTCCAAGCACAGGGCCTGGCCCTGGCCACGGGAGCGTTGGCGGTGGCGGCGTTGTTGGGAGCGCCGCTTATATACGGGGCGGTGGAAAAACTGCTGGTGAAGCTCAGGCCCGATGGTGGGGCGCCGGCGTGGACCTGGATCGTGCTGGGGTTGTTCGGCGTCGTGGCGGTGGTGGCCATCGCCATGGGATATCGAATCGCCCAGGGTCTCCACGTGTGGAGTTCGGCGCAGATCCACATTGCCATGGCGTCGGTGTTGTTGGTGCCGATTCTGACCTGGCTGATGCACCTGTGGCGCTGGGATCGGGGGGCCTGGAATTTCGGGATTCCCGTGGCGGGAGCCATCGTGGCCGCAGTGTGCTTTTTCGGGGCGGCGGGCTGGGCGACGTCGACACCGGAGATGCGGGCGTTGACCTTTCGCCACGCCCCGGTGTTGTCGTCTGTGGCGGGGATGGTCATCGACTTGCCGCGAGACGACAGCGATATCTTCGCCACCGGGCCCTGTGACGAAGAAGCGGGCGACTGTCCCCCACAGCAAGAGGATCCGGTGGGGCTGGACTCGCCGGAGCATCCGGCGCGGGTGGCCGTGGCCGGCGCGGTGCGACGCGGTGACCGGGCGCAGCGCAATAAATTCGAGTCCATCCCGGATCCTCCGCAAAACGTCATCTTTTTGATGGTCGATACCCTGCGTCAGGACCATATGGGATATGCGGGATACGAGCTCAATACGACGCCCAATATCGACGCCATCGCAGAGGACGCCGTGGTGTTCAACGACGCCTACGCCACCTCGCCACATACGCCGCGCACGGTGCCTCCGGCCTTTTTTAGCCGCTACGCCAGTAATCTGCAATGGGTCCTTCCCCGCGCCAACTTCCCGCGGCTGACGGAGAACAACTTCGGCATGTACGACGTCAAGCAGGAGGCGGGGTGGATGACGGTCTCGAAGACGAGCCACTTCTATTTTCGGGAGCGGCGCGGCCTGCACTACGGATTCGATATCTGGGATAACGAAGGGGCGAAATCGCTGGAGGATTCCCACGACGATATCGCCACTCCCAGGACCTTCGAGCGGGTAGAGGGGCGGCTACGAAAATTCGGTGAGGAGCGGCGCGAAAAGGGAGATGAGGCGCAGCCCTTTTCGATGTTCATTCATTTCTTCGATCCCCACGCCACCTATAATTGGCACCCCGAGTTCGGCTTCGATCGGGGAAGCAACAATCACGAGCGCCTCATCGCCGCCTATAACTCCGAGATCGCCCATGCCGACAAATACGTGGGCAAATTGGTGGAGGTCTTGAAGGAAGAAGGCTTATGGGACGACGTCATCTTCGTCATCACCTCCGACCATGGCGAGGCCTTTAATGAGCACGGCTATTACTTCCACGGCCAGACTCTGTACAATACGGTGCAGAACGTGCCGTTGCTCATGCGCGTTCCCGGCTGGTTCACACGCCAGGTGGACGGCCCGGTGTCGGTGATCGATATCGCCCCCACCTTGCTCGATCTGCTGGGACTTTCGATCCCCGACGTCTTCGACGGTGAGGTGCTCACGGAGGTGCTTCTGGGGCGAAGCGAGGTGCCGGACAGACCGGTATTTATGGAGCTTCTTCCCTATACGGCGTTGGACAAGCATCATCGGGCCGTGGTGTACGACGATATGAAGTTGATCGTGGACTTTTATCTCGATATCGAGGAGTTATACGATCTATCGGAAGATCCGGAGGAGCAGCATAATTTGATCAACGAGCGCCCCGACGAGGCGGCGAAGCTTCGGGAGATGCTCGATGAGTTTATGGGTAGGTAGGACGGCGGGTAATGGGTAATGGGTATTAGGTAGTGGGTAATGGGTAATGGGTAATGGGTAATGGGTGTTGGGTATTAGGTGTTGGGTGTTGGGTTGGGGGGTACCAGCGTTGAGCCCGTAGCTGCATTTCACAGAGGAGTAGACGATGAAGAGATCAGCGAAGTGGATCGGTGCGATGGCGATCGGTGTGGGATTGTGTGTGGCGGCAACGTCAGCGGCCTGGGCCTCGGATACGGCGATTTACGACTGGCCCGACGACGAATATCCGGTGGTCATCGAGAATTCGAGCGGCGTATTCATGATTCATGGCGAGGAGGGAAAGCCGACGCGGGCCTTTTCCTGGCGAGAAAATAGCGGCGATCACGACAAGGGGCGTCGCTTCGTGGATATGACGGGCGACGGATTGCCGGAGATCGTGGGCTCCGGCACGCCGACGTTTATTACGGATTCGAAGGGACTTCCCCGGGCGTCCTTCGAGGATGGCTGCCGGCAGGTCTGGGTAGCCAATATCGTAGGGCGCACGGACCTGGATCTGGTCTGCGTGAAGCGGCAGGGAATCGAGGTCTATACCGGGGAGGGGCGTCCGGGACCGTCGGTCAGCCTGGGGAGAAATATCGATTTTTGTCGCGTCGGTGATATCACCAATGACACGACGAACGACGTGGAGTGCAAATATTCGGGCAGCAATCAATTCGTGCGCCTCGAGTACAACGGAGATGTCTTTGATGTCTTGAATCCCTCCGCTGAACAGGCTCGCCTGGAGGACGTGGAGGAGACGATCGACGCGTGGCCGGCCGTACAGGAGGCGGTGTGGACGGGAGAGCAGGCCTTCGATCTGAGCGGCGACGGTGCGGCGGAGGAGACGATTCATTTCTCCGGCGGAGCGGTGGAGATCCACTCCCGAGTGGAGAAGGAAGCGCTGGCTCGCATCGAGGTACAGGGCACCCCGGAGGCGGCGATCGTCAAAGATCTAAATGGCGACGGTTCCATGCAGATCGTGGCTGTGACGGACCAGCGAATCTACGTCATCGGCGAAGCCGGAGAAGATGTGGCTCATTTTTCGGCCAACGCCTCTCGATATACACGTCAGCCCCGCGCCAAATACCGAAGCATCAACGTCAACGGCTTCGAGGACAACGAAGCGGTTCGTGAGTTGGTCAAAGGAGTCAAAGACGATATCGGCCAATGTTACGGATCGCGGCTTCGCAGTGCTCCCTTCGCCGGCACGGGACGTCATGTGGTGCGGGTGATGGTGGGAGAGGACGGCTCGGTAGACCAGGTCCAGCAGCGCCACTCCGATGTGCGGGACAGCACCATCGAGTCCTGCGCCAACAACGCGCTGGAGCGGATCAATTATCCCGCTCCCGAGGCAAGTGGTCTGGTCAACGCCAATATAATTTTCACCTTCGTCGACGAAGAGGGATGAGATGACGAGACGACAGATTCGCGCCCCCAGGGGCACGAAGCTGCGCTGCAAGGGCTGGGTGCAGGAGGCGGCGCTTCGGATGCTGATGAATAACCTCGATCCCGATGTGGCGGAAGATCCGGATCGGTTAGTTGTCTACGGCGGTAGTGGCCGTGCGGCCCGCTCCTGGGATGCCTTCGACAAGATCGTGGCCACCCTCGAGGAGCTGGAGGACGACGAGACCCTGCTCGTGCAGTCCGGAAAGCCCGTGGCCGTCTTCAAGACTCACTCAGACGCGCCCAGGGTGCTCATCGCAAACTCCAATCTCGTCGGAAAGTGGGCCAATTGGGAGCACTTTCGCGAGTTGGAGAAGAAGGGCCTGATGATGTACGGCCAGATGACGGCCGGAAGTTGGATCTATATCGGCACCCAGGGGATCTTGCAGGGAACCTACGAGACCTTCGCGGCGGCAGCACGCCAGCAATTCGGCGGCGATCTGACGGGGCGCTTCGTGCTCACCGCCGGGCTCGGTGGAATGGGCGGCGCCCAGCCCCTTGCGGCGACGATGAACGGGGCAGCACTATTGGGCGTGGAGGTCGATCCGAAGCGCATCGAGCGCCGGCTCGAGACCGGCTATTGCGACCGGATGACCGACGATCTGGACGAGGCGCTCCAGTGGGTGGAGGAGGCGAAGAGCCAGCGCCGGGCGTTGAGCGTGGGGCTCGTCGGAAACGCCGCCCAGGTCTATCCGGAGATCCTCGATCGGGGGGTGATCCCCGACGTGGTCACGGATCAGACGAGCGCCCACGATCCCATCGACGGCTACGTCGCGCCCGGGATGACCCTCGAGGAGGTGGCCCGCATGCGCCGCGACGACCCCGAGGGCTATCAGGAGTTGTCGCTCGACGGCATCGCTCGCCATGTGGAGGCCATGGTGGGCTTTTTGGACGCCGGAAGCCTGGTCTTCGACTACGGAAATAATATCCGACAATTCGCCGCCGACCGCGGCGTAGAGCGGGCCTTCGACTTTCCGGGCTTCGTCCCTGCCTTTATTCGACCCCTATTCTGCGAGGGCTCGGGGCCCTTTCGGTGGGTGGCGCTGTCCGGGGAGGAGGAGGATATCTATCGCACCGACGAGGCCTTAAAGGAGATGTTTCCCGAAAAGGAGCACCTCATCCGGTGGTTGGAGATGGCCCGGGAGAAGGTGCATTTTCAGGGGCTTCCGTCGCGGATCTGCTGGCTCGGCTATGGCGAGCGACGGCGCGCGGGGCTCAAATTCAACGAAATGGTAAAGAGCGGGGAGTTAAAGGCCCCCATCGTCATCGGCCGCGACCACCTCGACGCCGGAAGCGTAGCCAGCCCCAATCGGGAGACGGAGTCCATGAAGGACGGAAGCGACGCCGTGGCGGACTGGCCGATCCTCAACGCCCTCATCAACGCCGTCAACGGCGCGAGCTGGGTGAGCTTTCACCACGGAGGCGGCGTGGGCATGGGCTATAGCCTCCACGCCGGCCAGGTGATCGTGGCCGACGGAACCGACGAGGCCGCCCGGCGCCTGGACCGCGTGCTCACCACCGACCCCGGCATGGGCGTGGCCCGGCACGTAGACGCCGGTTACGAGCGGGCTCTCGAGGTCGCCAGGGAGCGGGGCGTTCGCGTCCCCGGGGTCACCGACGAGTAGTGGTCACTGCACCTCGCCGGCTGCGGAAAAGATCATCGGCCACAGGCGGGGTTGCCACAGATGAGGGTGCCGCCCCATGGTCAAGAATTGGTCGGCTACGGCCGAGCGATTCGCCCGATCTTCAGGATGGACTCTGTCGGATGATCGTAGACCACGATGAGAAAGGGGCCATCATAGGAAAAATAGTATGGAAGGTCCTCCTCATTTGTCCCATGGTCACTACTGCCTCCTACGTCTGATTCGCCGAGTGGAGCAAAAGAGGGCTGCCGGGTGCCCTCGATCATTACTCGTGTGAGTCGATCCGGAAAGTTGATCCCTCGATTTCGCCTAGGTGGGTCATCACGAGGAATTGCGAGCCTCGTGGTGTTCGTCAGGGGAATGTCAATGGCGGAAAATTTTGATCCGTCGATGGTGTCCACGAGGTCGATAAGTGGCACACGGGATGTCTGGGAACGCAGTGGAATCGGATAATCGAAGGTAGCGACCCATTCACTCACCGGTCGTGACAGAAATTCCGACTCGATGGCACCGATGGAGAGCCCGGAACTGCCGACGAAGAGTACGCTGATCTCGCCCCCTAGCAACCGCCACTCGGTGAGATAGAAGGTCTCAGCCGCCGTGAAATTGTCGATGAGGTGAATCGATACATCGATGTCGATTTCGCTGCCGGAAGCTGCGACGAAGCCGTGCTGATACTTGAGGGCATTCTTCGGCCGTTCCCACTCCCCACGGACGATGACTCCCTGGGTGGAAACGGGGGATTCTCCGACTGCGCGTGCGATGTCATCATCGAGAAATTCCTCGTCGTTCCAGCGACCGCTCTGTGGCTTCCAGGTGCAGTTCTGTGTTGATGATGAGGCACATTCCACTGAGTAGAACTCGACTCCCAGCGCCCTCTGAAGCCGTTCCGGGTCTTCCTCCTCGAAGCCGTACTTCCGAGGACCACTGGGGAAGTCCAGTTTGAAGGGATGTGGACGGCGTTCCAGAAGTTCCTGCCGATAGCTTTCCAACTCTTCGACCATCTGAAGAGGATCATCGTATCCCATTTTGGCTGCCAGAGACTCGGCGGTTTCGTCGTCGACGAGTTGCATCCACTCGCCGATGGCAAGCTCCAGGGCGGCCGGAGAGAAGAGGATATTCTCCTCTTCGCCGCGACGGCAGGCGATCTCGCGATAGACCCGATAGGCGAAGACATCGGCGATCCCTTCGGTACTCTCGTCGGGACACACCAACGTGGGGGCAAGATCGACCTGTTCTTGTACGTCCCGGCTGTCGCTTGTCGGTGTGGAAGCGGCGTCGGCTAGTTCCTCTTCGGGATCTGTGCCGACGTCGGAAACCCCGCCGGACGATGCCTCCGCGGACGGCTCATCCAGATCCCACTCACCGACACTCGTAGAACTGGAGCAACCCGCGATGGCACAGAGCGCGAATGTCAGAATCGTACGTTTCATCTTCATTGAAGAAAGGGCCAGTTATCGACGTATACCGTCGAACTCCAGGGGGTACATACGAGACGAAGAAAGCCGACGGTCGAGCCGTGGTCGGCGACCTGGTGACGGACGGGGAAATCTGGATTGTAGCGCAGGGAGCCGATAAACCCCAGGCCCACTCCCGTATTGTCGACGCGCATTTCTTCGGAATCTGCAAACGTGGGGTGAGAAATCCCGCAGTGAGTTCGCCACCAGGAATCGACACGTTGGCGGACTGGCCGATCCTCAACGCTCTCATCAACGCCGTCAACGGCGCAAGTTGGGTGAGCTTTCACCACGGCGGCGGCGTGGGCATGGGCTATAGCCTCCACGCCGGCCAGGTCATCGTGGCCGACGGAACCGATGAGGCCGCCCGACGCCTGGACCGCGTCCTCATCATCGACCCCGGCATGGGCGTGGCCCGCCACGTGGACGCAGGCTACGACCGGGCTTTAGAAGCTGTCAAAAAAGTCTCCCGTCGGCATTCGCCGGCTGCTTTTTCCGGCTTCTTTGCGCTCAATACTCGACTTATCCTACGGATAGGCCTGCGTTTGATCGCTTTGAAGC
>SLPW01000275.1 GCA_007131755.1 Myxococcales bacterium
CGAGCAACGAGACCGAGACCGAGCAACGAGACCGAGACCGAGCAACGAGACCGAGACCGAGCAACGAGACCGAGACCGAGCAACGAGACCGAGACCGAGCAACGAGACCGAGACCGAGCAACGAGACCGACCCCGAGACCACCAACCTACCACGGTACGGCTGTTCCCTGTGCCCACTCCCCGACTCCGGTGCCTACATAATCGACGGACAATCCCGTCACCTTGGCGATGATTCGGGCCACCCGATGGGCTTCCCCCTTGGAGGTGGAGGCTGTGACTACCGGTATGTCACGGCCCCGATCATCGAGAATCCGCACCGTCGCCGCCTCCAGATGAGTTCCGGCCCGCGACTTTTTTACGGGAATCTTCGTAAGCGCAAATGTGATCTTCTCTACGTCGTCGAAGGCAACGGCGATGATATTTCCCTCTTTCGTCGCCGGCCAGGAGAGGATCTTGTCGTTCAGATCCAACTCACAGAGCAATTCGTCTTCCAGCGTGGACTTCGGACCCAGCTTGTATAGGCCCAGCCCCAGCATGAGCAGCATCATGACCACAAGGGTGTCCGTGACGCCCAGAGTGGTCGTGCCGGCGCGAAGGAGCACGAACCCCGCCACCACCGCCGCAAGGATGCCGCCCCAGAATCCCCAGGCGACGATATCCGGATTCTCCCGTTGTGCCCGAATTTCGACTCGCCTCCCCGGCTTCTCCTCGGCACGTGGCTCGTACACCATATCCGACGGATCAGACTGCAACTCCTCGATACTTGCGTGGGAGCGACAGATGTCGACGCCCCCTTCGTCGTGCTCGGGCTGTGCTTCGGTGCTCATCGTCAACTTCTGCCTCGTCAATACCGGCTATGGCCACGATCTGCGGCAGCGCATCATTACGCCATTGCTCTCCCTTCGCCAAGCGAGCGCCGACTCTGGACTTCTCAGCGCCCCTTATCCCGGCCCTCCCTGCGGTCAGGTCGGGTCACCACGGGCCTCGGCAAACTACGCCTCGGCGCCGCGCTTTTCAGCGGTCCCTGTGGTCACCCCATCAGAAGGCGCGTTGTCCAGCGCCGAGGGTGGGGCTCAGCTCGAAGAGAATGCAATGGCCCTGCATCCCCCGTTGACACTGCGGGCGCGCCCGTGTTGTATTCCCGCCGATTGGAGTTCCCGGGCCCGCTGCGGCCAACAGCCCCACTATTATAAGGAGATCCACTGTGACCACATTTCTCGAAGAACACCGGCGCACTCATATGTGCGGAGAACTCGACGAATCGAATATCGGCGAGGAGGTGACCCTGATGGGCTGGGTCTCCAAGCGCCGCGACCTGGGAAGGATGATCTTCATCGATCTTCGCGATCGAACGGGCATCACCCAGCTTCGCTTCGACCCCTATGGGGACGACGAGGACACGGATCTCGAGGAGCGCGCCGGAGAGCTTCGACCCGAGTGGTGTATCGGCATCGTCGGACAGGTGGTCAGCCGCGGCGCCAATATCAATCCCGATATGGCCACCGGGGCCATCGAGGTCGTCCCCACGAAGTTGGAGGTCTTCTCTCGGGCCGAGACCCCGCCTTTCGTGATTCGAGATGAGACGGACGCCAAAGAAGAGTTGCGCCTGGAACACCGCTATCTCGACCTTCGCCGCAAGCCCCTGCAGCAGGCTCTCCTTACGCGAAGCAAGGTCAACGCCCTGACTCGAAACTACCTCCTGGACACCGGATTTGCCGAATTTGAAACGCCCGTGCTCAACCGATCCACCCCCGAGGGAGCGCGCGACTACCTGGTGCCGAGCCGGATCCATCCTTCGAAATTCTACGCCCTGCCCCAGTCGCCACAGATCTTTAAGCAATTGTTGATGATCTCCGGCTTCGATCGCTACTTCCAGATCGTAAAGTGCTTCCGAGACGAAGACCTTCGCGCCGACCGACAGCCAGAGTTCACCCAGATCGACATGGAGATGTCCTTCGTCACCCCGGAAGACGTCATCGAGATCTGCGAGGGGCTGATTGCCACCATCTTCGAAGGAGTCCATGGCATCGACGTACAGCCGCCCTTCGAGCGCCTGTCTTACGACGAGTCCATGGCTCGCTTCGGCGTCGACAACCCCGATCTTCGGTTCGATCTCGAGATCACCGACGTCTCAGAGATCGTCGCCGAATCTGATTTTCGCGTCTTCTCCGGGACCGTTTCACGGGGCGACGTCGTTCGCGGATTGTGCATCCCCGAAGGGAACCAACTGAGCCGCAAAGAGGTCGACGAACTCGAGGAGTCCGTCAAGGTCTACGGCGCCAAGGGACTGGCCTGGTCGGAGGTGCAAGAGGAGGATTGGAAGGGCCCGATTGCCAACTTCATATCTGCCGACGAAAAGAAAGCCATTGAGGAGGCCATGGGCGCCTCACCGGGCGATATCGTGGCCTTTATCGCCGACTCCACCGACGTCGTCTGCCCTGCCCTGGGCAATCTTCGCGACGTCCTGGCAAAGCGCTTTGACCTCATCGACGAGTCGGAATATCGCTTCTGCTGGATCACCGATTTTCCGATGTTCGAGGAGGAAGACGGACAGTTGCACTCCATGCACCACCCCTTTACCAGCCCTCGGCCGGAAGACGTGGAATTGCTCGACGAATCCCCGCTCGAGGCCCGGGCACAGGCCTACGACCTGGTGCTCAACGGACACGAGATCGGCGGCGGATCGATTCGTATTCACCGCCAGGACGTCCAGGCCCGCATCTTCGAGTTGCTGGGTCTGTCTGAAGGGGAAGCCCGCGACAAATTCGGATTTCTCCTCGACGCTCTGCAATACGGAACCCCTCCTCACGGCGGCATCGCCTTCGGGATGGACCGGCTGGTCATGATTTTGACCGGCGCCGACAGCATCCGGCAGGTCATCGCCTTTCCCAAGACCACGCAGGCATCGGACCTGATGGCGAAGGCCCCAAGTCGAATCGACGAAGAGCAACTCCGGGAATTATCCCTGCGACTCGACGTCGATGAAGATGCCGTTGAGGAATGAAATTTGACGCCCTGGACGTTCGTGCGTGGCGGCAAAGCCCCCGTCGCAGTGTTGACACGAATTTGGAACGTCCAGTAGCGTGCCACCCCTTAGAAGAGGAAGCGCCGAGCCCAGAGGTGTTGAATTGCCTCAATCTGCGCCTCATCACCGCGGGACGAAGCCCCTCGGTTTAGCAGCGCAAATGCCGCGCCATGACATCTAAGCAAGCCTCGTGAGACCGGAGCGATCGATCCATGCCGAGAACATTCAAAGCCACTGTCGCACTGATCGCCACCATCGTATTTTTGGTGGTCATCACCGTGATTTCTCTGGCCCAGAACCATCATATGAGTTCGCAGCTCGTCGACACGAACCGATCGTTGAGCGAGCTGGAGCGGACCATGGCCAACATCGACCGGCAGCTCGAGCGCGGCATCGCCGTCTCCGGCACCACCACTGCCGCCGGCGGTGACGAATACGCCGAGGCCCTCAACGATCCGGACAATCTGCTCACGGCGCCCACAGACGAGCTCATCTATCCCGACGCCATGCCCGGGGGCACACTTCGCCGCCTGCATCTGACGGACCCGGCGGGCTTCAATTGGCTCATCGAAAACTCCGTCGACGTCGCCGAGATACAATCCTACGTCCACGAGGGCTTTGCGCGACTGGATTTTGACGATCCCGACAACTACGTCCCCTCTCTTGCCTATAAGGCGACGGTCAACGACGACTTCACGGAATACACCATCCACCTACGCGAAGGGGTCTACTGGCAAATTCCCAACGTGGATCTGAGTGACGACCGCTACGAGTGGTTGCGCGAGCGCCGTGAGGTCACCGCCGAAGACGCCGCCTTCTACTTCGAGATGGCTCGCCATCCCGAGGTGCAGGCCGCCCACATCGCTAATTACGTCGAGGACATCGAGAAGGTGGAGGTCCTCGACCGCTACACCTTCCGCGTCACCTGGGGACGTTCCATCTATCACTCCCGCTCCACCACCCTCGGAGGCTATCCCCTGCCGAAGTGGCTATATGCCCGCGACCGCGACGGCAACGAACTTCCCGAAGAGACCATCCCCGCTGAGTTCAACAACCACTGGTCCAACGAGTTTCCCATCGGCACCGGACCCTATCGCTTCATCAGCTTCCGCGCCGGCGACCGCATCGTATTGGAACGAAACGACGACTACTGGGGTGAGTTGCCTCCCATCGACAGCATCGAATACCGCATCATCCCCGACTCCGACGCCGGATTTGCCCAGCTAATGCGCGGTCAGATCGACTTCATCCCTCGCCTGGATTACTCCCGCTTCCGCACGGAGGTCCTCCAGGGCGGTTCCAACAGCCCCTTCGAATCGGGTGAATTGGAGTACGAGACGGTCGACCAGTTCGCCTATCACTATATCGGCTGGAACGCAGACAAGCCGCTCTTCGAGGATCGCAAGGTCCGCCTGGCCCTGACGCACGCGTTCAACCGGGAGGGAATCATTGAAAACGCCCTTCACGGATTGGCCACCCTTCAGACCGGCCCCTACTACTGGGACCACCCGGCAAATAATCCCGACATCGAAGCCTGGCCTTTCGACCTGGACCGGGCCGCCGAGCTTCTCGACGAGGCAGGCTGGGAAGACATGACCGGCGACGGGATTCGCAACAAAGAGATCGACGGGGAAATGCACACCTTTAGCTTCACGCTCATCTCCTACAACCACCGCCCGGAGGTGCAGCGCTGGGTCCAGGTCTACGCCGACGACCTTCGCCGCATCGGCGTCGACATGCGCAACGACCCCGTCGACTGGGCGCTGATGCAGCGACGCATGGAAGAGAAGAACTTCGACGCCTTTACCGGAGGCTGGGGCCTGGGCTGGGAGATCGACCTCTACCAGATCTGGCACTCCAGTCAGGCCGACATCCCCCGTGGCTCCAATCGCGTCGGATTCCGCCACGACGAGGCCGACGAGATCATCGAGGAATTGCGCGTCACCTTCGACCAGGATCGACGCGTCGAGCTTCTGCATCGCTTCCACGAGATCGTCCACCACGAACAGCCCTACACCTTCGCCTACGCTCCCAAAGAAGCGGCGGCCTGGTCTCCGAGGCTGCAAAACGTGGTCTTCCAGCGAATCCGTCCCCAGTCCTATTCGCTGCCCTGGTACATCTCCGAATGACTTCGGTGATGCTGGCCCTTTCTGACGACGGCTCTGCCGGCGAGACGCCATGATTAGCTACATCATCAAACGCATCCTGTTGATGATCCCGACCTTCTTGTTGATCTCCTTGATCATCTTCGTGGTCCTCAACCTCGCTCCCGGCGACCCCTCTGCCCGGGCGGCGGCCGATGGCACGGAGACGGTCTCTCAGGACGCTCAGGAGGCCTATCGGCTCTTCCAGCAGCAGTTTAACCTCGACAAGCCGGTGTTGCTCAACACCCGGTTTCGCCTCGAGGACGACGACGTCGAACAGCGGCTTCTGATTCTGGCCAATTATCAGCGGCCCATCTGCGCCGACGAAGAGGCCCTCGAACTTCTGGAGGAAGCCGAAGAGGTCGCCGAGGAACAGGCCCTGGCCCCGGAAGCCTCCCCCGAAGAGGCCGCACCTCCGGATATCGAACCGGAGGATCTGGCGGCCCTCGAAGAGGCCGTCGACCCCGACGAGGAGGACTGCACGCCTCTTGACGAGCGTCCCTCGAGCGGTCAGATCATCGACGCTCAGGAAACGCTGACCAACTGGGGAAATTACGTCGTCCCCCACCTGTTGAGGCTGGCCGCCGATCACGAGCGCGCCGACATTCGCCACCTTGCCACCAACCAACTGTCCACCAACGCACGCCGTCCCCGCCTTGCACTCTCCGATCCAGACCCGCCACCGGAGATTCGCGAGAAGAACCGCGAGATCGACCGCGAAAACAGCATGCTTCGCTCCTGGCAAGTCCCCATGGACATCGAGGACGAAGAAGAGCGCGAGGCCGCCGTGGCCCTTATGCTCGACGAAAATTGGACTCCCTGGTTTGAGGAACATTACGATCGCTTCGACTACTCGACGTCTGACAAGATAAACATCTTCTTTTTCGACACCCGCTTTGCCCGCTACTGGGCAAACCTCAACCCTTTCTACACCCGTTCTTTTCGCGACGACGACAGGAGGCTGGGAATTCAAACCCCCATCGGCCTGCAGGCGCCGGACTTCGGGCTGAGCACCGTCGACCGCCGGCCCGTGATGGGCAATATCCTGCAGCGCCTTCCCTACAGTATGACCCTGGGATTTCTGGCGATCTTTCTGGCCTATCTCATCAGCGTCCCCATCGGGATCTGGAGCGCATACAACCAGAACTCTCGCAAAGACCAGTTCATGACGGTCATCCTGTTCATGATGTACAGCCTTCCCAGCTTCTTTACGGCCGTTCTACTCATCGAGTTTTTCTCCGTGGGCCGTCCCTTCGACTGGTTCCCCTCCGGTGGTTTCATCGGCGAAGAGGCCAGGGATATGCCCATCCTCACACAATTGAGGTCCATGGCCTGGCATATCTTCTTGCCCGTCATATGTCTGACCTACGGATCTCTGGCCGCGCTGAGTCGCTACGCCCGCACAGGTGTGTTGGACGTCATCCGCGCCGACTACATCCGCACCGCTCGGGCCAAGGGATTGAGCGAACCGATGGTGATCCTCAAGCATGCCGTGCGAAACGGAATGATCCCCATCTTGACGCTGATGGGCACCATGCTGCCCTTCGTGGTCAGCGGATCGCTGGTCATCGAATATATCTTCGATATCCCCGGCATCGGCCTCTACCTGTATCAGAGCATCTTTATGTACGACTACAACGCCATCATGGGGTGTCTGCTCATCTCCACGGTCATGACGCTGGTGGGACTTTTGCTGTCGGACATCAGTTACGCGATTGTCGACCCGCGCATCACCTTCGACTGACCCCTGTAGTTGACGGGCTTATTCGGGACGATTCATTCACAGTGAACAGGCGACGATGACTTCTCCAAGCGACGACAACCAGACCCAGGCCGACGACTACAAGACGTACGGCGAAATCGTCTGGGGGCAGTTCAAGAAATACAAGATCAGCTACTACAGCCTCTACGCTGTGGCCGGTCTCTTCGTCTTGGCCATGGTCTCCCCTCTGATTGCGCTGAACGTGCCCTTTTACCTGTATGTGCCCGAAGGAGTGGGGCCGGAGAATCTGCAGGGGACCAGCTACCCCTGGCTGACCGCGCTATTCGACCAGAACTTCTTCAACTCCGGGGTGGACATTTTCTTCAACTACCTGCTGTTCTTCGTTCCCTTTACCCTTCTGGTGTGGTTCGTCGTCAGCCGCATCGCCGGGGCCGGGGAATCGGAGAGCGGTCCCACCCACCCCGCCTTCTTCGCCGGTGTGGGACTTCTGCTGGTGGGGCTGCTGGTGTTGACCATCGGGCTGCAGGACCTCGTCTCGGAATATACCATCGGCGTCGTCGTCCTCTCCGCCATTGTCGGCTGGCTCTTGTTCACCTTGTGCCAGACCACGAACCATTTCAGTCGCCGAAATGTCTTTTTCGCCGTGGCCACCGTGGTGGGAACCATCGGCTTCATCATGGTGTATTACCACGGATTTCGTCAGCCCTTCGTGGACTATCACGCCTTATTGGAGCTCGATGACGGCGTGCGCGCCATCTTTCCCCTCGTCGAGCACTCCTATCGCGACGTCAACCTGATGGCCACCAGTGAGTCCCCGAGCCGACAGTACCTGCTGGGCACCGACGAAATCGGCCGCGACCTCTTTACTCGAATCCTCTACGGAACCCGGATTTCACTGACCATCGGTGTCGTCGCCGTCGGAATCTACGCCACTATCGGGGTCATCCTGGGAAGCCTGGGCGGCTACTTCGGTGGCCGCGTGGACGCCGTGATCTTGCGACTCATCGAGATCATGATGTGCTTTCCGGTCATCTTCCTTCTGCTGACCATCGCCGGCTTCATCGAGGAGGCGTCGGTCTTCCATATCATGCTCATCATCGGGCTCACGGGCTGGACGGGCATCGCACGACTTGTACGCGGTGAATTCCTGCGCCTGAGAAACCAGGACTTCGTCCAGGCCGCCATCGCCCTCGGGCTGACCCAGAAGCGAATCATCTTTCGCCACATCATGCCCAACGCCATTCAGCCCGTATACGTGGCCGCCACCTTTGGAATCGCCGGGGCAATCCTCATCGAGGCCACTCTGGCATTTCTCGGCGTGGGCCCTCCCGACGTGCCCAGTTGGGGACAGATCCTGACCGCTGGACGGAGCACGCAGAATATGACCATGATCCTCTCCTCGGGCTTTGCGATCTTCGTTGTCATCAGCCTGCTCAACCTGGTCGGCGAGGGATTGCGCGACGCCACGGACCCGAAAATGAGGAAATAACTTCATGGGAAGTCATAGCAACAAATCGAACGACGCCATCCTGAAGATGGACGGCCTCAAGACCCACTTTTTCACCGACGACGGATTGGTTCCCGCCGTCGACGGGGTAAGCTTCGAGATCGGACGTGGCCGCACTCTGGGGCTCGTCGGAGAGTCGGGCTCCGGAAAGTCCGTCACCGCCATGAGCATCCTGCGCCTCATCCCGCAACCGCCGGGCAAGATCGTCGGCGGCAAGATCTTATTTGAAGGCCGGGATCTGACAAAGATTTCCAACGCCCAGATGCGCAAGGTACGCGGAAATGAGATCTCCGTGATCTTCCAGGAACCCATGACGAGTCTCAATCCTGTATTTACCGTGGGCAATCAGATCGTGGAGGCCATCCTTCTCCACCAGAATATGACCTATCCCCAGGCCCGAAATTACGCCATCGATATGCTGGCAAAGGTGGGCATCCCCGCCCCGGACGAGCGCATCGACGAATATCCCCACCAGATGAGCGGAGGGATGAAACAGCGCGTCATGATCGCCATGGCCTTGGCCTGCAAACCGAAACTCCTCATCGCCGACGAACCCACCACCGCCCTGGACGTCACCATTCAGGCCCAGATTCTGGAGTTGCTCCGAGAGCTCCAGGACGAGGTGGGGATGTCCATCTTATTCATCACCCACGACCTGGGCGTCGTCGCCGAGACCTGCGACGACGTGGCCGTGATGTACGGCGGTCGCATCGTGGAGTACGGTGACGTCTACACCGTCTTCGAAGACACGGCTCATCCCTACTCCATCGGTCTGTTCAACAGTCTTCCCCAGGTGGAGACGAAGACCCAGCTTCGCTCCGACGACCGCCTCTACGTCATCCCCGGCATGGTCCCCCGGCCCCAGGAATTCCCGTCGGGCTGCCGTTTTCGCACGCGCTGTGAATTCGCGACCGAAAAATGTGCCCAGCTTCCCCCCACCGTGGAGTTGGAGAAAGGCCATACGTCGGCGTGCTGGTACTCCGAAGAAGTCCGCGCAGGCACCAAGGAGCGCACCGGGGTCACCTCCGACGCCCTTTCCCCCACTGCCGACGCACCCACGGCCGCCGACGGCTCCCTGGAAAGCTCGGCCGAATAATCGGCTGCATTGCATCATCGAGGAGTTTTGATGACTTCATCCGCCGCACATACACCGGAGCCCCTCATCGAGGTGCGCGAGCTCAAGAAGTACTTTCCCGTAAAAAAGGGAATACTCAACCGAGTGGTCAACTCCGTCAAAGCCGTCGACGGCATCAGCTTTGACGTCTATCCCAATGAAACGCTGGGGCTGGTCGGAGAGTCGGGCTGCGGAAAAACCACAGCCGGTCGATCCCTGCTGCGGCTGCTCGAACCGACGGACGGGGAGATCTATTTTCGGGGCAAGAATATCGTCCAGGCCAATACCAAAGAGATGCGCGCACTTCGCCGCCACCTCCAGATTATTTTTCAGGACCCCTATTCCAGCCTCAACCCCCGGATGACCGTCGAGGGGATCATCGGCGAAGCCATCAAATTCCACGGCCTCGTCCGTGGAGAGGACGCCATTCGCCGCCGTGTTCAGGACCTGTTGGAGCGAGTCGGACTTCAGCCCTCCTATGTGACGCGCTATCCCCACGAATTCTCTGGTGGTCAGCGTCAGCGCATTGGAATCGCTCGTGCCCTGGCGCTAAATCCGGACTTCATCGTCTGTGACGAAGCCGTCAGCGCCCTGGACGTCTCCGTTCAGGCGCAGGTCGTCAATCTGTTGCTCGACCTGCAGGAGGAGTTCAACCTCAGTTATCTATTCATCGCCCACGACCTGGCGATTGTGCGCCATATCTCGGACCGCATCGCCGTGATGTATCTGGGCCAGATCATGGAATTGGCCGAATGTGAAACCCTCTTTGACAACGCGCTGCACCCCTATACGCAGGCGCTGCTATCTGCCATTCCTCAACCCAATCCCCGGCGAAAAATCGACCGCGTCATCCTCGAGGGCGACGTCCCTTCCCCGCTCAATCCCCCGTCGGGCTGCCGATTCCACACCAGGTGCCCGGCCAGTTACGGCCCATGCAGCGAAGTCGTCCCCAATACGGTGGAAGTCTCTCCCGGTCATCAGGTGGCCTGTCACCTCTACGACGATTATTACTCGCCGAAGGACCCTTCCGTCTGGGCCCGGCTGCCGCGCTTGCCCCGTGTCGACGCCATCGCCGCATTGCCGCCGGGAGTGGCCGAAATCATCGAGGAGTTGACGACGGACGACCCGGTAGAACTCGAAGAGGCGCCCTCCGATGATCCGGTCGTCGAAGATCCGGTTTCCGAGCCCCTGGAAGCCGAAGCGCAGGCAGGTGGAGAGGAAGCGACAGGCGGAGAGGAAGCGACAGGCGAAGAGCCCCTGCAGGAAGAAGCATCTGAGACGAACGAAGAATCCCAGCAGGAGGAAGACTCCGACGTAGAGGAAGACTCCGAGGCGAAAGAAGAATCCGAGGCCGAGGAAAAAGATCCGGCCCGATCGGTTGCCTCCGAAGATACGGATACCACGACATAACCAGATAAGGTCGAGCACCCTCGGGTTGCGGCGCTGTACAACGGACAGTTGCCTACGCCAACTTATGGCTCTATTTCACCGCAGCCCCAGAATCTTGACACGCCTTGTGCCCTCTGCGACCATCCCAGCGCAGCAACTGCGTCTTGAAATGTGGTCCCGGAGCCGCTCCCCAAAGCGCGCCGCCTATACTGCCTCGACTCACTCAAGGAGGATTCGCACCCCATGTTCACCGTAACGATCAGCGAAAAAGGCGGGCAACAAAAGCAGTACGACTTCTCCAAGCCCGAAATCACCATCGGCCGCATGAAGGGAAATGATATCGTCCTTCCCAAGGGCAATGTCTCAAAGCAACACACCCGAATCTTCATGCGCGACGATAAATTCTTCATCGTCGATCTCAGGAGCACCAACGGCACCTACGTCAACGGGCGCAAGGTCACGGCCGAACAATCCATTGGGGAGTCAGATAAGATCTATATCGGAGATTTCATTCTGCAGCTAAAAAAGCAGAGCGCGCAACAAGCCGGTGGCCCTCCTCGCCCCCCGCGACCTCCGGAGAACTCTCCCATGGGAGGCGGAGGTGGATCGCCCTCCGGAGGAGGACGTCAATTTCCAACCGTCATGGACGGAGCTCGCGTCGGCGGACCGTCGCCGCAACAACAAATGCAGTCGCCGAGCGCATCTCAATCTGGCCAGCAGTCAGGCCCATTTCAATCTCGCAGCCTATCTGGACCACAGCGCAGCCACTCCGGAGTTGGAGCGGCCCAGTCACCGGAACCGAATAAGTCTTCGCCGGGCGACGCACTGTCATCGAGCCCGGGAACACCGGGTCCCGACGGCGGTGAAGACCTCCGAAAGACCTATGGCGACTCCTCACCTCCCGTCGACCTGGGAGCGAAGCTCAAGCCTTTGGAGGACGAAAAAGATTCATCCTCCGGCCCCACTTCCTCCTCACCGGGATCGATTTCCTCACCCTCGCTCTCTTCGCCGTCGCATTCACTGTCGCCGAAGCCCTCGTCGTCCGAATCGCCTTCCCTTGCCTCTCTTTCTCCATCGAGCTCGGCCGGTGTCGGACTTTCCGAGCCCACGCCGGTGCCCGGCGGCGCCGACGATGGCGATCCGTCTCCGGCGGTTGCGCCGGGCGCTCTTGAGGCCAGTGCGCTCGTGGTCGACAGACCACTGGAGAGTGAATTCGACGAGGAATTCCACCGTGCTCAACAAGACGCGGCGCGGGTGTTCTTCGACGCCTTTCCCATTGTTGATTTGCCCCTGGACTATCCCCTGGAAAATCGGAGCATCGAAAATCGGGTTGATCGGGAGGCAAAGAACGCCGTCACAGCTGTGGGGGCCAGCGTCGACGACCAGGAATTGCTGGACACGCTGACCAAGGAAGCCATCGGTCTCGGTCCCCTGGAGGACTACCTGGACGACGACGATGTACGCGCAATTTTCGTCAACTCCTACGACTCCATTGTGTTGCGTCGCGATGGTGAGCTAGTCGTCGCCGAGAGAGCCTATAGTCACCCCGACATGCTCGACCTGGCCGCCCGAAGGCTGCTGGGTCCCCACGACACACCGCCGGTGGCCGACGAAGTCCGATTCAGCGACGGAACCCGGGTGCATATTCTCATGCCACCCATCGCCGTAGACGGCCCGGTGCTGACCGTGCAAAAACCAAATCGAGAATTCCCGGCCCTCGATGAGCTGCGTGATCAGAACACGCTGTCTGCGGGAATGACCACTTTTCTAAAACGCGTCGTCGAAGCGGGCCGCTCGATCCTCATCGCCGGCCCCATCAGCTCCGGCAAGTCCACTCTGCTGGCCGCGCTGGCTGAGACCGTCCCCCCTTCGTCGCGCGTGGTGGCCGTGGAGCAACACAGCAACCTGCCCATCGAAGCGCCCAACTTCGTGCGCCTCGAGGCCAGCCCGGGCTCGGGCTTCGATATGGGATTTCTGGTCCAGAACGCCGTAGCTATGCACCCCGATCGAATCATCGTCGACGAATGTCGTGGCGCTGAAGCCTACGACTGGGTCACCACTGCCAGCGCCGGCACTCAGGGGAGTATGCTCACGCTCAACGCCACCAGCGCCGTCGACGCCCTGGCCAGGCTCGAGAGCATGTGTCTACTGGGCGCAAGCGAAGTCTCTCCACGCGGGTTGCGTGATCAAATCGCCCGTGCCGTCGATCTAGTGGTCGTCGTCAACACCACTCCTGAGCGCGGCTTCCGAGTCCAACAGATCGCCGAGGTGCAGGGAGTGGACATCGATGCCTTCAGGCTCAACGATATCTTTTACTATCGAGTCGAAGGTACGGCCGGCGACTTCTATCCCACCGGCTATATCCCACTGTTCTACGAGGACCTTCGTCACGCCGGGTTTGACGTCGATCTGAGCATCTTCCGGGAATAGGCCTCTTCCCCCGTCGGGAAAAGGAATTCAGCGTCGTAAACAGCAACTGGTCGGCGCATCACTCGGTTCGCTCCAGCTCTCCGGATTGCCATGTTCACCATCACCATCGAAGACCAGAACGGACAGGTGGCAGACACCTTTTCGTTCGATCACGGCTCCTACGTCATTGGTCGCCTGGAGGGTTGTGACGTCGTCCTCCCCTCCACCAGCGTCAGCCGAAAGCACGCCCGGATCTTTATCGAGGAAGGCCGGTGCTATGTCGAAGATCTGGGAAGCGCCAACGGGGTCATCGTAGATGGACAACGGGTCGTCCAGCGACGAGACCTGGGAACGGCGAGTCAGATCCGCATCGGAGACTTCTATCTATACCTGGAGTATAAGCGTCCCACAGATTCGCAGAAACAGGACGTCCTGAGCACTCTCTTTATCGACTCTGGGACGGAGCACCACAAATTGGTGCGCATCAACGACTCTTTTGCTGGCGAGGAATTCAGTCTTTCGGAGCAGGAGAATACGATCGGCCGAACGGATGATAATTTCATCCTGTTGTCGGATAACTCCATAAGTCGGCGTCATGCCGTCATCCACCGACGCGGCGACCTCTATCTCGCCGAAGACCGGGGCAGCTCAAATGGCACCCGGGTCAACGGAAAGGACGTGATCGCACCGATCGAGTTGAGCTCGGGAGATCATGTCGAGTTCGGCAGCGTGGAGTTCGTCTTCGTCGAGGGCGACAAGAAAGTCGATCCTGCAGAATTAGCCCAGGCACGATCGGGAAACGAACTGACGACCTACGTTGGATTCGCTGTGCTGCTGCTCGTCGGCCTTGCCGTGGGGGCACTGCTGGTCATGGGATTGATGCATTTGACGGGCGACTCCGACTCCGAAGAGCCCGAACAAGGGGTCGTCGATCCCATCGCCGCTGAGGTGGAGCAATTGCTGCGTGACGGTGAGCGCCAGATCGAAGCGGGCAATTGGGAAGGTGCCCGTGTTGCTTTTCAAAACGCGTTGGAAGTCGACCCGGAGAGCACGGAGGCACAGGCCGAACTCGAGCGTGTAGATATTGAACGAGATGCCGCCGAATTGCTTGTGGAAGGCCAACAGCTCAGTGAAGACGGTCACCACTCGGACGCCCGAGAGGTCCTGCTTTCCATTCCCGAAGGCACGGTCGCCCGCCAACGCGCGCAGTCCACGATCAATCACCTCAACCGCACCATCAGCCACCGACTGGAGAGCGAGGCAAATCGCCTTCGTCGACGCAGTGACGCCACGGACGACGATCTCGTCGAGGCCCACGCAAAAGCCGTCGAAGCCCTGTCCATCATGCCTGACGACGAGGGGATTTCCGAGCTCGTCACCGAGATCGAGGCCATGCTCGACGAGCGCAATATCGAGTACGGATCGGCAGCGAACTAATCCGATCTTCCCTCCAATTCCTCCAGACGCTCTTCCATGCGTCGGATCAACTCCTCCCATCCCTGCTCTTCGATGATCGGCACGTAGCCGTCTCGATAGGTCTCTTCGAGACTTATGTCATCGATGACCAGATCATAGATCTTCCAGGACTCCCCGTCTCGACGCAGCCGATAGACGAGGGACTTTTCCGTATCGTCCTTCGTCACCGTCGCCGCCACGAAGGCCCGCTCTCCCCGGACCTGCGCCTGCTCAAAGTCGACCTCGTAGTCGTCGCCCATCTTACGGCCTGCAAGCCGGTCCTCGTAGTTTCCCTGCAATAGGCGCTGAAGCAAGCTCATGAACTCCTCACGTTCGGCAGGACTTCGCTGCGTCCAGTGATCACCGAGGGCGCGACTTGCCAGATATTCGAGATCCAGGCTCTCCTCGACGACCTCGGCTAACTCCTGTGTCCTCACTGAGCTGTCGGGCTTTGCCAAAACGGCGGCCACCGCCTCCGTTTTCTCCTCGACGTGGTCTCTGGGTGAACCGGCCAAGGCGCTGGCGGTCCATCCAAACAGCACAACAAAGGCCGCCATACACGCCCACCAGATCCTTTCGCTCGCTCTTACGTCCATTGCCCCCTCCCCTTTCTTTCTATCTGTCTCAGCGACTTTCTGTGTCGACGTCGCTCAAGCTCTGCACCCCTACGGCCCTGCCCAACTCTGCTCGCGCCACCAGATAGGCGTGCGTCGCCTCCAAATAGGCGATCTTCGCCTCGTAGAAGTGACGAATGGGATCGATCAACTCCTTGATATCATCCTCTCCGCTCAGGTCGGCGCTCAATCCCTCCTGGTGACGCCACCGTCGTGCGGCCTCGAGGCGGCGCTCCTCGATATCGATTCGGCGTCGGGCGTCATAGGCCCGACGCCAGGTTTGCTCAATCTCCAACTCCACACCAGCCACGACCTGCTGGCGCCGAGCCTCCATCTGGGAATGCCTGGCCTGAGCCTGTCGATATCTTCCCCGAAAGTCACCGGGCTGAAAATCCCACCTCATTCCCAGGCTGACCCCTAGATTCAGTGTGTCGAAGGGATTGGCCCAGGGACGAGCGAATAAGGTGTCGTCGTCAATGCAGAGCCCCTCGGGCTCCAACCGCCGACAGACGGGCTGCAATGCCGGATCTTCCGTTGACCATCCGAAGCGAAAGTCACCGGCAACAAAAATATTGGGATAGATCTGCCGCCGGGCCAGATCTTCTTCGATCCTACGTGCTTGTACGGCCTGCTGGATCAGGCGGAGTTCATGACGATGAGAGCGCGCCGCCGCCTGGTAGGTGCTCAGATCATGGAGGTCAACATCGGCTACTGCAGCGTCCAGGGGAGGCACCCGAAGATCTGTATCCTGATCTGTGAGATGACGGAGCGCAGCCCCCGTCAAATCGTAGAGACGCTCGTTATCCAGGGCCATGACCTCGATCTCAGCATCGAAGATCTGGAGACGCCGCAGATCAGCAGTGCCGAACTCCGCCTCCCCGAAGGCACGATCCGCCTCCATCTGTTCAAGTGTTTCCGTTACCAGTTGCGCTCCTTCGGCGAGGATCTCGGCGAAGGAGGTCGATAACTGACGGCCATAATAGGCACGACGGGTCTCGAGGAGGTGATCGTCGACAGCCCGCCGCCTCTTTAGGGAGGCGACGTCGACCCCGAGCTCCCCAAGCTCCTGTACGGTGCTGATCCGTCCGAAAGTATAGATAGGGACGACGATTCGGACCGTCTGCTGGAAGAAGGGACCGATGCTCAGCCCCAGGATTTCGTCGATATTGGCGTCGATCCGCGACGGATCGGCGTTGGCCGGCACCGGTGCCAATAAACTCTGCGCCTCCAGCCGCGGCCACCGCGCCCGGTCGGCTCTTGACCGGGTCGCCCTGGCGAGGTCCTCACCGGCCTCCATCTCCGCCTGCAAGGCGGCGTGCTCACGAGCTTTCTCCAAAACCTCGTCCAGCTCGTACACCGCCGGCTCTTCGGCCATCGCCCCCGATATCGTCCCCAGCAATAGCCACGCAACAATCACCCCCGCCCCCTGCGCCTTACCCACTCCCCTCAACCACCTCATTGCGGTCCGGTGTACTCGTAGGACACCCTCGGTCGTGTCTGTTCCTTTAGTTCCGTAACCGACGATCCCACGGCCACTCGAAAGAGCTCCCCGAACAGTCCCAGTTGCTCCTCCGGAGGATAGACCACCGGAGGATCTTCCAGGCCCGTTTCGTCGGCCAAATATTCGATGACGTCCTGCAACGAGCCCAACTCGTCAACCAGGTTCAATTGGTGAGCCTGACGTCCCGTAAATACGCGTCCATCCGCAAGTTGTTCCACGTCGCGCACCTCCATTCCCCGGCACTCGGCGACGTCTTCCACGAATTGATCGTGAATATCGAAGACCATATCGGCGAAGTATTCCTCGTCCTGATCGGTAAACTCTCGAAAGGGAGAGCCCGAGTCCTTGAAGTCTCCGGACTTGACGGTGTGAACGTCCACCCTCGCCCCGTCGAGCAACTCTTCGACGTTGAAGAATTGCGTGATGACGCCGATGGATCCCGTAATAGTGCCCGGGTTGGCAAAGATCTTATCCGAACCACAGGCAGCGTAGTAGCCGCCGCTTGCAGCGACGGTTCCCATCGATACGGCCACGGGCTTTTTGTCGGCCAGTCGTCGAATGGCGTAGTACATCTCCTGCGACGGCGCCACCGATCCTCCCGGGCTGTTGATTCGTATGATGACGGCCTTGATATTGTCGTCATCTTCAAAGCGGTCGAGATCGTCAATGAAGTCTTCGCTCTGGCTGATCGGCCCGTCCAACTCCACCACCCCGATGCTCGGCTCCGGCTGTCCCGGGGCGTCCGGGGAAAATACCATCACCAATACACCGATGAAGACCAACAAGCCGAGGAATAATCCCCCGAAGACTACGACCAAGGTGACGATGCTTCGCTTCTTCATCTCTTCTTCCTTCACCCGGAAAGTGGCGTCTCATCACGGTCTTACGCATGTCTCATACCACGACCGAAGCGCGGCGAAAACCGCGCCGGACTCCCAATATGGACTATTCACAACACCAGAGCCACCAGGAGAGCCAGGGCGACGACCAAAATCCACACCCAGTTCCATGCCTGTTTGCGCAGTCGCTGCTCGACGAACCGCAACAGCAGAATCCGCTGCCACTGAACACCGGCGATATGGACCACACCACGAACCGCAGCATGCCACCGGCGTTGACCGGCCACCAGTCTGGTAAGCACCGCCCTGCTCGTATAGCGCCAGACGGTGATGGCCGGCACCACCAGATCTCCGGCCGGGATGGTCTCCTCAACTCGCCAGGCAAAGAGGTTTCTTCGACGAATGACGATAAGCGACAACAAGGCTCCCACAGCCAGGGGCCAGAACGCCGCCCACGCAGCCTCGGGGGTCACCGCCGACGCCGCCGCGCGGCGCAGATAGGCCCAGGGCATGATCCAGGGGGCCCAGAGCACACTCGTCGCCAACAGAAGCCAGACACCTCGGGCCCGGCGGCTGACCTTTCGGTGCCTTGTGTCGCGGGGCCACACCACCCACAAAAAACGCGCCATGAGCACCGTCGTCGCCACCGCCCCTAAGATAAGAGCCGGATCCAGAATCACCGGCAGATCTCCCTCGCTCAGATAGGGAATGGCCTTTAGCTCCTCTTTGGCGATGGAGCCCGTCGTCAGCGGCGCCCCGGCAAGAGCCAACGCCGGGATCACCAGCCCCGCTGCTTCTGCGATCTTCCATCCCTTGCCCTGAGGTGCGTCGGCCACCACGGCGACGGCCAGAAACAGCGCTCCCTTCGCTACGGCGTGATGAACAGCGTAGACGAGTACGGCCAGAATAACGGCCGGATATAACTCCGGAAGCCAGGCAGCGATCCCTACGAGCAGCGTCATATATCCCATCTGGCTGATGCTCGAATAGGCGAGGATAGTCTTGGGCTTCGACTGCAATAGCCCCAGCCCCACACCGAAGAATGCTGCCATCAGACCGGCGATCACCGCCCACATCCCGAGCCACTCCCATCCCGGATAGCCCACGGGAAGAAAGCGCAGCCACCCCAGCAGTCCGGCCTTGATCATCGCCGCGCTCAAAACGGCGCTGGCCGCCACCGGAGCCGCCGGATGTGCCAGCGGCAGCCAGACGTGAAGGGGGAGCATTCCCGCCTTGACTCCGAAGCCCACAAATAGCAGCGCCGTCGCCACCTGGGCCACCAACCCCCCCTGTCCCAGGGCTTCTCGGATCGCCGCCAACTCCCAGCTTCCCGCCTCTCCCCAGGACAGAGTCGCACCGACCAGGAGCAATACCTCGGCGAAGACGACGAGCACCAGATAAACCCTGGCCGCCCTCACCGACTCGGCCCGCCTTTTGTGTACCACCAACCCCCATCCGGCGTAGCTCATCAGCGTGAAGCCGACGAGAAAGGTGATCATGTCCGCCGCTATGATGAGCAGGAAATTCCCGGCCATGGCTGCATAGAAGAAACCGAAGAATCGACGCCTACTCGCCGCAGGCACATTGGCGAGGACGGCGAACGCAGCGGCCACACACCACACGAAAGCGGTAACCAGCAACAGGAGTCGGCCCGTCTGATCCAAACCCACATCGGCCCCCAAAAAGAGCCAGGGCGCCCTGGCAACTTCGGGCCAGATCTCAACGACGGAAGCCACCAGCGCCGGCAGCGCACACAATGGTCCCACGCGCAAAATCCTTCGACCCCCGAGTCCCGACGTAATCAATGCCGCCGGGACCAGCGGTAGCAGTGCCACGGCCAATAGGGCTTCTGCAGCCATTTTTCCCCTCTTTGCGCAGGTCTTCAGACGCCCATTACCACCCGGGATGAATCCGAACGATTACGATCTCCACCCACTCCACGGGACTGAATAGGGAACCGGCAAATACGCCCGCCAGGACCACAAGGAGCGCCGTCGTCAAGGTGGGCCACAACAGGGTCGGTCTCGTCTCGAGCCTCCCCGACGACTCATCCTGGGGCCAGGGGCGGATGGCCCGACCAAAATACGCGGTGTAGACAATGGGCAAGAAATACGCCGCGTTGAGCACCGTACTTCCCGCCAGGATCACCAGCACCCAGTATTGCTCCACCTCCACCGCCCCCATCGCCAGATACCACTTGGAGACGAAGCCCGCCAAAGGTGGCACTCCAATCATCGCCAGACTGGCCACCGTAAAGGCCGCCATCGTCCAGGGCATCCGCCCTGCGATCCCTCCCATCTGACTGATCCGGTGCAGCCCAAGGGTCTCGGCGATATTTCCAGCGCAGAAAAACAGGGTAATCTTCATCAGCCCCTGGTGGACGAGATGGACGATGCCGCCGACGGCGGCCACGGGCCCGATGAGACCGACGCCGAGCATGATGTACGAGACCTGACTGACCGTGGAAAAGGCAAGCCTTCGCTTCAGCCCGTCCTGGGCCAGCGCCTGCAGGGAACCATAGATGATGGTCACCGCCGCCGCCCCTGCCAACAGGAGACCCAGGCCCAATTCGGCGACGTAGACGACACCGTAGACGTCGTAGATGATGCGTACGATTCCATAGGCCCCGGCTTTGACGACGGCTACGGCGTGCAACAGGGCGCTCACCGGCGCCGGAGCCACCATGGCCACGGGAAGCCAGGAGTGAAATGGCACCAACGCCGCCTTCACGCCGAACCCCATCACCATCATCACGAAGATCACCACGAAGAGCGTCCGATGCTCCTCGTCGAATTCCGCCAGCACCCCGCCTTCCTGAAAGTCGAAGGGCCCCACCAGAGCGTGGAGCCAGACTGCAGCCACCAGCAATAACGCTCCACCGACCAGCGTATAGCCCAGATACATCTTCCCCGCCGTCATGGCCTTCTTCGTCCCGGCATGAACCACCAACGGATATGTCGCCAGCGTCAACAACTCGTAGAAGATAATGAGGGTGAAGAAATTTCCGGAAAGGGCCACCCCTGTCGTGGCGCTGACGCAGATGCTGAAATAACCAAAGAAGCGACTGCGGTGCCAGGACTTCTCCAGGTCCAGATAACCGATGGCATATACCGTCGTGATCAGCCACAACACCCCCGACAGGGTCACGAAGAACATGGGCAGCGCCGATCCGTCCAACACCAGATCGAACCCCGGTATCAGGGCAATCCGTGTCTCGTACACCCCCCCCTGGTACACCCCGTAGAGCATCACGGCGATGAAGACCAATTTCAGCACCGCCCCCGTCAGATTGAGCACCGTGCGCCAGACCCGCTGCTCTTCGCCGAGAGTGAAGATCAATACGCCCGGCACCATCGAGCTGAGCACCACCGCCAGTGGCAGCCAAGTTGTGGCATCCACGTCGCCCCCTCATGGTTTCAGGCCCACCCCGAGGGGCGCACCGAATGGAAGCCCAACGTCGAGTAAGGCCACCGGCACGGCAGACCACAGCCCCAGTCCCACCGAGACCAGGGCCAGCAAAAAGGCCGCCCAGTTCATGACGTGAGGGATCTCGGCGCTGGCCTCGGGCTGCTCATCCGGTTCAACTCGGCGGTGGGCGAAGGCGTAATAGATGACTTTGAAGACGTATAGCGCCGCCAGCAGCCCGCCCACGGTGACGACGATCGCCACCAACGGCTGCTCCGCCCTGGCGGCGGCGGTCAAGAGGAGCCACTTCGCTGTATATCCCCCGCTGGGAGGAAGCCCCATCAACCCGATGCCTGCCACAGCGAAGGTGAAGAGGGGAAATGCGATCTTGCCCCCCTTCGCCCGGAGATCGGCAAATCGGTCGCTTCCCACCCGCGCCGCAATTGCCCCGGCCGACAAGAACATCGCTCCCTTTGCACACCCGTGGGCGATGGCAAAATAAGCCGCCCCGTGCCACGCCACTTCCGCACCGGCCACGGTGGCGGCCGGCAAGAATGCCACAAAGAGGTATCCGATCTGAGCCACCGTGGAGTATGCGACGAGCATCTTCAGTCGCTGCTGGCGAAGAGCCTGAATGCTTCCCCAAAAGATGGCGATGGCCCCCAGCGTCGCCAGCCCCATGGAAGCGCGCTCCGTATCCAGGACACCGAAGACGTCGATCCACAACCGGACCAGGATGAAAAACGACGCCTTGACCACCAGCGCCGACAGCACGGCGCTCACAGGCGCCGGCGCATTGGCGTGGGCCGCAGGCAGCCAAAAATGCAGTGGTACCAACGCCGTCTTCAACACAAGGCCCACGGTCATCATCGCCAGCGCCACCTCCGACGCCCACGTGGCCTCCATGACGTCGCCGAGGATGACCAGATCGAGCCTACCCCATCCCCCGTAGACCAGCGCCACCCCCAACAAATACAACAGCGATCCCGAGATGGTCACCAGCAGATAGCGCATGGCCGCTCGCAGGGCGATGGGCCCTGCGAGGGCAATGAGCGCTACCGAACCCAGTCCCATCAACTCCATGCAGACATAGAGGTTGAAGAGATCGCCGGAGACGAAGATGCCGTTCAGCGACGCCCACACGACGAGCCACAGAGACCAGAAAAACCCCTCGTGACGATCTGTCCTCCTCGAGCCACCGCCTCGAAAATACCCCGCCGAAAAGAGGCTCACGAAGATCGCCACCAGCGCCACCATGGCCAACATGAGCGCCGAAAATCCGTCGGCGTATAATTCGATTCCCAGTGGCGCAGACCATCCACCGACGGGTTCGGTCTGCGGCCCCTGGCTCCACAGGCGCCACAGAAGCCCCCCGCATGTCGCGAAGGTGGCCAGCGAAGCGCACAACCCGACGACGGTGGCACGCTTTGCCGACACCACTCCCGCCAGCAACGCCCCTGCCAGAGGAACAAGCACCACCGCCGAAAGCCAGGGAACGGGCGTCATCGCTCCTCCCCTTCCAGCGCGTCCAGAATCGACGCCTCCTCGGCGAGCCGGGTGCTTCCCGTGGAAGCATAGATGCGCCGAATGAGCACCAGACCGAGCGCCGTGGCGCTCACGGCGACTACGATCCCCGTCAACACCATCGCCTGAGGAACGGGATCGACGCCATTCGGCACGTCGGCGGCCAGGGAGACGAAGAGCGTAAAGACGCCGGCACCCATGATATTGACCGCCAACAGTCTTCGAATCATATGTCTTCGAACGATCAGGGCATAGAGCCCCAGGGCGGTCAGGGCGATTCCCGTCGCGGCATATACCAACTCAGTCTCCATCGCTGTCGCCCTCCCCTGTTCCCAGATTCAAGACACCGATATTGCGATACTCGACCTCCCCGGCGCCGGTATATGCGCCCCATCCCACAGGGGTCGTCTCCACGTCGCCGGACAGCCGTTCCACGCTGCCGGCGAAGAGTGCAGTGATGATGAACCCGATGGAGATGGCCGCCGCCACCTCAACGATCAGCATCAGCGGCTTCTCCCAACCCGGGCGATAGCTCAGCACATGACCGGTCATCAACCACCCCAGAATTCCCACTGCGACGAATACGGCCCCCCCCAACACCACCAGCATATGGCGAGCGAAAGCCCTGAAGGCGCCCGGCACGGCCCTCCCCACCAGAAGACTCAGAATTCCCGCTGCTCCCAACACCGCTCCGGCCTGAAACTCTCCTCCCGGCTGATGGGATCCGGCCCAGATCAGATAGACGGCGATCATCACCAACACCGGCACCAGCACCGCCGAGACGCGTTGGAGCAAGATCGTCGGAGACCTCGACAATGCCTGCTCTCCGTGCATCCGGATCGACCAGGCCCCCCAGAAAGCGACGGTGAGAACCAGGACCTCGAGCAGCGTGTCATAGGCCCGAAAATTCAGCAGCACCGCCGTGACGGGATGCTCCACCCCGCTATCGGTCAGACGCTGAAGGGCCTCGACTCCCGCCGACTCGGGCGTCATTCCATAGACCTCCCACACTGCCCGAGCCAAAAAAGCAGCCATTACGGCTATGAGCAGCGCCACAGCACCGCGAAATAAGACCTCCCAATTCATAGATCCCCCGCCCCATATCTCCCTACCTCGACCGGAGAATTAACCCGGCATCACCCACCACACCCGCCACCCGCCACCCGCCACCCATCACCCATCACCCGCCACCCATCACCTATCACCCA
>SLPW01000268.1 GCA_007131755.1 Myxococcales bacterium
AACGGGGAGAACGGGGAGAACGGGGAGAACGGGGAGAACGGGGAGAACGGGGAGAACGGGGAGAAGGGGGAGGAGATTGAACTTCGGGACAGTCGTGTTGCCACGGGTGAGGAGTTCTTCGGTCCCTATCTGCGTTTTCGCATCCGAGAAGGCGAAGTGGACCCCGTAACGGATACGCAGTACGTCTTCGGCATAGAGCGAAATTTCTCCCTCTTGTCGGAGGGATTCGTCCCCGACGATGGAGACACCTTTCCGGTAAAGGTCCTACACACACCGCCCATCGGCGATCGGTGGTTCGTCGTCGTCGTCGATTTCGGTGGAAATCGGGTCTATCTGCGCGATGTGTCCGTCGCCGACGGAGATGCGACATTCATACGATAGGTCACTCTACAGCCGGCTGACCGTCGAGTTCACGAAGGCGCTCCAGGCCGTGGCGGGCAGCGCGGCGAACGTTTTCGGATTCGTCGTCGACGGCAGCTTTGCGCAGGGTGTCTCGGGCCTCGACGGCTCCCAATTCACCGAGGGCGACGGCGGCTTCGGAGCGGATAGTAGGGACGGGATCGTTGGCGACGGCGTATTCCAGGGCCCGATGGGCGCTGTCGTCGTGGACGACGCCCAGGATATCCACCAGATATAGGCGGGTGCGATCGGGAGTCTCGTCCGTATCTTCCAGCATCTCCACCATCTTCGCCAGACGTTCCTCGTAGCGCCGAAGAATCTGGATCGCCTTTTCCTCCTCGCCATCACTCAACAGGATTTGCGCCATCTCGGGGAGGATGAATATATAGTCCTGCTGCAAGGAGTAGGCCCGGTCGAAGGCCCCGAGGGCGGTCATGGGCTCGCCGAGGTCGGCGTAGATGCGTCCCAGGACCAGGAGAACCTCCGGCAACTCGTCGATATGTTCGATAATGTCGTCAAAGAGCTCCTTCGCCTCTTCGGTGCGGCCCGATTCGAGGTAGATCTGGGCCAGGGCGACGGCGGAGGAGACGGTGTGATTGGTCACGGGCTCTTGTCTTGCGAGTTCGGCGAAGAGTTCTTCGGCCTCTTCGTATTGATCGCTGAGGAAGGCCGTGCGGGCGCGGTGATATTTGACGGTCTGTTCGTCCGTGCCCTCCGGGAGGTCGGCGGCGTGAGTGCCGTCGAGGCCAGAAGCCTCGGGGAGAGCCTCGCCGAGTTCTTCGCCGAGCTTGTCGCCGTCGATTTCGGCGCCGTCGATTTCGGCGCCGTCGATTTCGTCGCCGTCGATCTCATCGCCGTCGAGGGGCGGCGATGCTTCGCCGGTGGAGTCGTCGCTCTGAGGCGCGGGCGGAGCCCCCATGGTGACGGGAGGGGAGTCGTCGCCGTCGCAGGCCGAAAGAGCGGCGGCCATGGCGAGGGCGAGAAGAATTGTCATCGCTCGGTATCGAATCATGATGGGACAGGGTTGAGTGTGGATTCGAGGGCGGGACGCGTCGGTCAAACCCGGGCTTCATCGCTGACCTGCGCCCGACAATCGTCGTCTTCGCGGGGCGGCGTCAGGGGGAGTTCGATGTAGAAGGTCGTTCCCTCTCCGAGTTCGGTTTCGAAAGCAATGGATCCACAGTGCTCATCGACGATCTTCTTGACCACTGCCAGCCCGAGACCGGTGCCTCCTTCTTTTCCGCGGGTGACGAAGGACTCGAAGAGGTTGCCCCGGATCTCGGGGGGAATGCCCAGTCCCGTGTCTTGAAATAGAAGGCGCAGAAAGTCGCCGTCGCGTTCGATGCGCAGGGTGACGGTGCCGCCGTCAGGCATGGCCTCGGCGGCGTTTCGGGCCAGGTTCAAGATCGCTCGCTTCATCTTCACCGGATCCAGATGGGCCTCGCCGCGGTACTGAAGATCGATCTCGAAATCGATATCGCGGCTTCCCAATTCATTGACCAGAATCTCGGTGATCTCTTCGACGAATTGGTGGACGAAGATCTTGCGAAGGAGGATCCGGGAGTCGCCGCGGGCGAATTTGAGGAGCTCCCGGGTCATCTGGTCCAGTTCCTCGAATTGGTGAAGGACCCGGTCGGCATAGGTGTGGCGAAGTTCGGCGTCGTCGGCGTCGGCCATCAATTGGACATAGCCGCTGATGACGGAGAAGGGGGTTTTGAAGTCGTGAAGGATGCCGGCGATCATCTGACCGATGGTGGAGAGGCGATCTTCTTTTTCTCTCATTTCGCGGCGTCGCCTGGAGGCGACGGTGCTGGCGATCTGAGAGGCGATGAGGGTCAGGACTTTGACGTCGTCTTCAGTAAACCCAATTGTGCGTGGATTCTGAGGGAGGGCGAGGTTGAAGACCTGAAGAGCGCCGATGCAGGTGTCGTCGTCGAAGAGGGGAATGGCGATGACATTGTGGACCTCCAGGCTGTTATGGCGGGGCGAAGGTCCGGGGACGGCGCGGCAATTTCCCTCGTTGCAGATAAAGGCGTCGCCGCTGTCGATGATACGGCTGGCGAGGGTGTTTTCCGGGCGCAGAGTGCGGGTATAAAAGTGCCAGTCGCGAGAATAGTCCAGGGAGCGATCGATGAGGACGTTGACGCGATGGACGTCGCCGTCGCGAAGGGTCACGGCGCAGGCTTTTCCGTTGACCAACTCCAGGGTCTTGCGGGTGATGGTCTCAACCAGGGTGTCCAGATCGGAGGGCTGACTGAGCTGACGCTGGATATCGTATAACAGATCGAGCTCGGCGATCTTGTATTCCAGTTGCTCCGTGGCCTCCGTGAGCTGGGCATTCTTTTTGAGCAGCGAGTAATAGAGTTCGCAATTTTCGAGGGCGATGGCGATCTGGCCGCCGATGGCGCTGAGCAGATTCTCGTCGTCCTCCGAAAAGTGAGGCTTGTTGCTGTTGAGGACCTGAATGACGCCGAGGATCTCACCATCGGAGTTGCGAAGAGGTTGGCAGAGCATGGAGCGGGTCTCGAAGCCCGTCTCGCGATCGAATTGGCTCTCAAAGCGGGGATCGTCGTAGGCGTCTTTGACGTTGAGGCTGCGCCCGGTCTCGGCGACCCATCCAGCGATGCCCTCGCCGGGACTGAGGATGATCTGGGTGTCGGCGCCCTGGGCGATGGTGCCATGGAGCTCGCCGGTGTCGGGATCGACAAGGTAGAGGGTGGCCCGGTCGGCGCCCATGACGGCCGGGATGTGCTCCATGGTCATGTGGAGGAATTCGTCGCGATCGAAGCTCGCCCCCATGGCGCTGCTGATCTTGATGAGCGCCTGGTATCTGCGGCGCTGGTCCAGAAGTTGGCGGCGAAGATCGTAAAGGAGATCGAGCTTGCGGTGATCGGGGAGCTCGTAAAAGGCCTCTTCCGACAGACGTTTGAGATCGTCGAGGAGGCGAGTGACCTCGGTTTCGGCGGCCGGGATCGACGCCAGAGCGCCGGTGATCTTTCGCACCCGCCGGGCCCGTTGGGGAATGTCGACCGTCTCCTTCGTCATCGCTCGTGTGGCACCAGGGCCGACAGGGGAGGATTGGCTTGCGTCACCACCGCCGGCAGCCCTCAACAAGGGCTGGCCGACAGAGGTAAGGATAGCACAGACGGCAGAGGTGGGCGAAGGGGGAGATGCAAACCCGGCTTAGATGGGACGGGCAGCGTTCAGCGCGCAACGTCCTCGAGACGCAGGCCCTGAGATTTGAGATAGCTGAGCAAGCCCTTTTTGTTGACCGTGCGCAGAGCGCGGTTGGACAGGCGCACTTTGACCCACCGATCTTCTTCGGGGATGTAGATGCGCTTGAGCTGCAGGTTGGGCTTTTGCCTGGTCTTGGTGCGGTTGTTGGCGTGAGAGACTTTATTGGCCACGTTGGGCCGCTTTCCGGTGATATCGCATTTACGGGACATGGGACCAACTCCTGAGTCAAAACGATTCTGGGTCATTGCGGCGATCGAATCGGCCCCTGGCGTCGATGGCGAGGTGGTGAGATCGATCGTCCGGCGCGGCGTCGAGGCCGATGGTGGTTCGACGGGCGCTTCGAAGCGGCGAAAGCCTGACAGCCGTCAAAGCTAAAGTCAAGGTCGAAGACGTCCAGGGCACAAAGTGGATCGAATCGACGATCCCACAGAGATCGGAAAAGGGTTGAGAGGGAGGGGGGCTCGGTTTCCGGCGGTAGTCGTTCCCTGGCCCTGGTCCCGGCCCAGGCCCGTCCTTTGGTGTTGTCTTTTCCGGCTCTCGCCCCTGCTTTATGGGGGTATTTGTGACCCAAACCTTAGTCGCCGACGCGTAGCAACATCGGGCCGGGGCCGGGGACCGGGCCGGGGCCAGGGCGGGCTCGACCACATTGAGTTCTATAACCGATCAAGGTGGATCACACTCAGGGGGAGGAAGAAACTTGAATAAACCAGGGGTGACTAGTAGTGTGCAACCCCGACGTTATCATCGCGCAATGGCGAGCAAATTGAGTCGTTTTTCATGGTCTGGAGGCATCGGTGAGCGACGGAGAATTGTCGTCGAAGAAAACGAGTGAGGGCGGCAGCAGTGCAAAAGGCGATGCTACGGGTCAGGCGCCAGCGACCATGGGAGCAGGCAGTCGCTTTCGCGTCCCCACGTCGTCTCAGGTGGAGGGTCCGGCCTTCGTTCCCGATGATGATGACGACACGGTAAATCAGTTGGCGAAGCGCTTTCGAAGTGGTCCTCGTCTGGGACGGGCCGTCGTGGAGGAGGCGACGAGCCTCGATCAGCAGGATCATGCGGGTGGGAGCGACGTAGACGCTGGATCGCTTTTGGCGGCGTTGGACATCTCGGAGGAGTTCAATGAGCCGGGAACGGCGGCGGCCATGGCTTCCTTTCAGGACGTCGATGGGGGCAAGACGGAGGCCGAAGAGATCCCCATGGTCAACGTGGAGCCCATGGAGTCCGAGGCCCAAGAGGCGTCGCCGGAGGAGGCCACCACGGTCTGTCCGTCCTGTCATGCCGAGAATCCGGTGGGGATGCGTTTTTGCGTCGAGTGTGGTGGCTCGCTGGAAGCGGCGGTGGCCAAGAGCAGCGCTGCCCTCGATGGCGACTTGAGCGGCAGTGTCGATCCATCGGCTTCCGCAAGACGCGAACCCCCTCCTCCCACGAAGGCGGCGAAACAGGAGAACCCCTGGGAGATTAGCCTGGTCTCCATCAATGAGGACGGCAGCGACGGGCGTGCTTTGCCCCTGAAATTTCTGGAGACCACCGTGGGGCGAGACGGGGACAGCCGGTTTCCCACCGACGCCTTTTTGAGCCCGAAACACTCCCGATTTCACATCGAAAAGGGCGTTCTCTACGTCGAAGATCTCTACAGCCTCAACGGAACGTTCATCAAATTGCGCGAGGAGACCCGCCTGACTCCGGGAGACACGATCCTGATGGGACGTCAGGTGCTTCGCTTCGAGCGTTTCGAGCAGTCGATTACACCGAAGACCAAGAGCTCCGACGGCACGCGCTATATGGGCAGTCCCGCACCGGGTGGAAGCTTCAAGATCTTGCAGATCGGCATCGGTGGGGTTGTCCAGAATGTCTATTGTCTGCCCGAGGCAGGCGCCGTATTGGGCCGCGAAAAAGGCGATATCGTCTTTCCCCACGACAAATTCATGTCCGGACGCCACGCCCAGATCTACACCGGCGACGACGGCCACTGTTACCTGGTCGATCTCAACTCCTCCAACGGCACCTGGATCAAGCTGTGGGAGAAGACGGAGCTTCACAAAGGAGACTACCTGTTTATGGGGCAGCAACTTTTCCGAGTGGATTACGGGGAGTGAGCGTAGAAGCGTTCAGTGCCCCCGGGAGCGCGGCCAGCTTGGCCGCATTGCGGGCTGGCAGCCCGCGCTCCCACAAGAGTATGGTCCCATTACGTCGTAAAGCGGACCGAACGCTTAGGTGAGTGTTCTGTGATAACGGACGAGTTGGTTGACAATCGCGTCGCTGCGTGCCACTGATGAAGTTGGTGCTAAAGCTACGTTTCGTATAGGGAATTGGAGGCTCGCCGGCGCCTGTGTCGGGTGTAGTGGCGGCGAGTTCAATGTTTGCCAGCGAGTGGATGTATGACGAAATCAGAATTGATCGCAGCAGTGGCCGAGCGTATCGATGTGCCCAAGAGCAGGGCGGACTCCATCGTCAACGCCGTATTCGAGTCCATGAAAGATGCGTTGCTCACGGACGAACGCATCGAGTTGCGCGGCTTCGGAAGTTTCTCGATCCGAGAATATCAGTCGCGCATGGGACGCAATCCCAGAACCGGCGAGGAGGTGGAAGTGCCGCCGAAGAAGTCGGTGCATTTCAAGGTGGGAAAGGAGTTGAAAGAGCGCGTAGATACGCTCAATGAGTATTGAAGGCAGGTAGTAGGAATTAACTGCGGGTAGTGGGTATTAACTGCAGGTAGTAGGTATTGACTGCAGGTAGTAGGAGGTGGGTAATGGGTAGTCACCTGCAATAATCTCCTATGAGTGCGAAAGCAAAGAGCCCGCGGCGTTGATTCGCCGCGGGCTTTTCTGTGTTTTGTAGATGCCCTCAGGGCATGGTGCTTCCGCCCACGCATTGACTGTCCTCACACACCTCGGGGAAGGTGCAATCGGCGTCGTCGACGCATTCCGTGCCGCTGTGGCACTGTCCGCCGAGGCAGATATGTCCGGGAGGGCAGTCGGCGTTGATCTGACAGTTCAACAATTCCGGGTCGTGGCAGTCACCGGCGACGCAGAGTTCATCGCCGGGACAATCGTTGTCGTACTCGCATTCCTGGGGAGGAATGGAGAAGCAGGCTCCAGCGTAGCACACCTGGCCGACGGGACATTCGGAGTCGCTCTCGCAGCCGCCGGGGTTCTGACAGATGAAGTTGATGCACTGACTGGGGGCGGGACAGTCGGAGTCGTCGTTGCAATGAGGCTCGAAGAGACAGCGATCTCCGACGCATTGGAAATTGCTGTCGCAGTCGGAGTCGTCGGAGCACGATGTGGGCTGGCAGAAGCCGGCGTCGCAGCGCTGACCGTCGGGGCAGTGGCTGTCTTCCCAGCAGTTGGGATTGAGGTAGCAGACTCCGTCATTGCAGAAGGTGCCCGGGCCGCAGTCGGAGTCGTCGGTGCAGCCGACGACGTTGCGGCAGGTGTCGCCGATGCAGGTCAGGCCGGGAGGACAGTCGCTGGAATCGTTACAGGTATCCACGGGGACACAGGTGCCGCTGAAGACATCGCATTGTTCGCCCGATCCGCATTCGCCGTCGTTTCGGCACTCGGGAGCGGGCTGACAGAAGCCGGCGGTGCACTCCATGCCGTCGCCACACTGGGCGTCGGAGGTGCACTGAGGGGGAATGTCGACACACATGCCGTTGTCGCAGATTTGACCGGGCCCACAATCTTCGTTGGTGAAGCATTCGGTGGCCACGGGGATGCACTGACCGTTTTCGCAGATGGCGAAGTCAGGGCAATCTTCGTCCATGACGCAATCAGGCTCGCTGCTCTCGACGCAGATCCCGTCTTCACAGATATGATTGGGAGGACAGTCGATATCGCTGAAGCATTGCGGCGGAGGAGTTGCGATGCATTCGCCGCCGATACAGACCTCGTCGAAGGCGCAGTCGGCGTCGGTGTTGCACTGGAGAGCGTCGTCGACACAACTGTTGTTGACGCAGATCTGGCCGTCGTCGCAGTCGGCGTCCTCGCTGCAGTCGAGGATGGGCTGACAGAAGTAGTTGAGGCAGCGCTCACCGGGAGGACAGTCACTGTCGAAGGTGCACTCTCCCTGGGGAAGGCAGAAGCCGAATTCGCACATTTCGCCGGGGGCACAGTCGGCGTCGGTGGAACACTCCGGCGGGGGAAGGGGGATGCAGACGCCGGAGACACAGCTTTCGAAGAAGTTGCAGTCGGCGTCGGAGGTGCAGCCGTCGGGGACCTCGCAGACGTTGTTGATGCACTGCATTTCGGGGAGGATGCAGTCGTCGTCGCTCTGGCAGACCAGCGGAGGAATGCAGGTAGAGCCGGCACAACTCCAGGTGGGAGGACAGTCCGTGTCGTCGCTACAGGAGATGGGCACGCAATTTCCAAGGTCGCAGCGCTCGCCGATTTCACAGTCGGAGTCGGTCAAACACTGGGGCTGGGGCTGGCAGAAGAAGCCGTTGCAGACCTGTCCGGGCTGGCAGTCGGAGTCGGAGGTACATTCGGCGACGTTGACGCAGCGGTCCTGGATGCACATATAGCCGGGGTCACAGTCGTCGTCGCCGTCGCATTCGGAGATGGGCTGGCATTGGAGGGTCAGGGGGTCGCATTCCTCGCCATCGGGGCAGTCGGAGTCGTTAAAGCAGGCGCCGGGGATGGTGCAGATGCCGTTTTCGCAGATCTCACCGGGTCCGCAGTCGTCGTCTTCGAAGCAGTTGCCGGCGGGGATGCATTGGCCGTCGAGACACCACTCGCTGGCGGCGCAGTCGTTATCGGTGAGGCAGAAATCGTCGTCGGGGACGCACTGGCCGTCTTCACAGACGTAGCCCGGGTCACATTCGGAGTCGAAGCTACAGGAGGTCGAGGGCAGGCACTCGCCATTGAAGCAATAATATCCGGGAGGACAGTCGATGGCGGCGCAGGGATCGCCGCGCTCACAGCGATAGTCGACACAGATCTCGTCGGCCCGGCAGTCCTGGTCGGTGAAGCAGTCGCCCACGAAATAGCACTGCCCGCTGATGCAGACCTCTGCGGGCCCGCAGTCGGTGTCGAATTGGCAGTCGTCATCGGAGACGCACTGGCCGTTCTGGCAACTCTCGTCGGGCAGGCAATCGGCGTCGGTGTCGCACTGAGGCCCGGAGACGCACTGGCCGTTCATGCAGGTCTGGCCGATGGGGCAATCGAGGTCGTCGAAGCACTCCGGAGGAATATTTTCGCAGTCTCCCGAGGGATTGCAGAATTGTCCGGAAGGGCAGTCGGCGTCGATGAGACATTCCGGAGGCACGCAGAGGTTGTCGATACAGTCGAAATTGGGCGGACAATCAGAATCGGAGATGCAGTCGAGGATGGGGATGCACATCTGGCCCAGGCATTCGTGATCGGGAGGGCAATCGGAGTCGACGACACATTCCGGAGGAGCTGACTCACAGAAGCCGTCGATGCAGACGCTGAACTCTCCGGGGCAGTCGGCATCAACGGTGCATTCGTCGCCGGGAGGCACGCACCTGAAGTCGACGCAGGTTACACCGAAATCGCAGTGGAAGTGCTCGATACAATCGACGTCGACGCATTGGTCGTCGATACAAGCCGAGGGCCTGCCCGAGGGGTCGGAGGGACAATCGTCGTGGCTGTGGCATTCGAGGTCGGGCAGGCAATAACAGTCCTCGACGCATATATTGTCGTCGGGACAGTCGAGATCACTTTCACAATCACAGGGGGTGATGCAGAGGCCGTCTTCGCAAATTTCGCCGGGCTGGCAATCTTCGTTGTCGTCGCATCCCTCGAGGACGCAACTTCCGTCGCGGCAGACCTCGGGAGGTGTGCAGTGGGCGTTGACCGTGCACTCGTCGGCAGGGGGCTGACAGACGGCGGCGATGCATTCGAGGCCGTCGGGGCAGTCGGTGTCGTCGTCGCAGGTCTCGGCCTCGCTACAGATACCGGCGTGACAGGTGGAGCCGGGAGGGCAGTCGTCGTCCTGCTCACAACCGTCCATCAAGGAGGAGCGGCCACAGCCGGTGAGCACCAGAAGCAAGGGCAGGAAGATCGCGCACAGTAGGTAGGAGAGTCGTGGGCCGGAGAGACGATCGAATTCAAACATGGTGGATAACCAGAGTCAGGAGACCAGTGATATAGCTGTCGTCGACCGAATGCATGCACCACAGCGAGAGGGTCGTCACACAATGATACGCGCCTGTACAGGTAACATAGCAGGTGTCGGGCATCAAATTTAGTGGTGTTATCGAATGCTCGATCCTGCGCAGTTGCTGCGAGGGACTCGAAGGTGCAATTGCAAGAGACATTCCTACGCGAAGGACCGCGGGCAGATCGTGAGAATAGAAGCGGGGATCCGGGGTGAGGACGGCGATCGAGGTATTGTGGAGGGTGTCAGAATTTTGACGGCGATCGTAAGTTATTTGGAGAAATGAACTGTTCGTGGAACCCTGCCGCTGATTCTTAAGGAGAATTGATGAGCGAAGAAAGGAAGCTATCGGAGATCGCGAAAAGCCTGGCCGAGGAGATCGGTGACGGGGTCTTGGCGACGCTGGACGAAGAGGGATACCCCTATACGTCGCTGGTGGAGGTGATCTTCGACGGAGATCGCAATTTCTGGCTGTTGCTCAGCGATCTGGCGGTGCACAGCGCGAATATTGCCCGCGACGCCAGGGCTTCGCTTCTGCTGCGTGAGCCCGCAAAAGCGGGACAGCATGCCCCGGCTACGGAGAGGGCCTCATTTCTGGGGCGTCTGGAGCAGGAGGATCGGTGTGCTCAGGAAATTGTGGAAGCCTATCTGGCCCACCATCCTCAGGCGCAAAAATATGTGGAATTCTCCGACTTTTCTTTCTACCGGCTGCATATCGAGCGGGTGCGGCTGGTGGCCGGCTTCGGGCGAATCGGATGGATCGACGTCGAGAAGTGGTAGGGGTCCCAAATTGAATATTGCGCCGCGGCTCAGGATATATTAGGAAATGTCGGTGTCGAATCGACGCTGCGGCGCAGTGTTTTGCGCATTCGTAATTTCGTTTTGGCAGGCAATCACGAACATTCCTGAGTCGAGTTGGTGAATCATGGTTCCAGAGGTGATCAGGGGAATATTCGCGGGGCTGGGGTTGGTGCTCCTGACGGTCATCGTCGGCATGAGCATCGGCTTTGCATGTTCCGGAAGCCACTACGAGGTCGAGATCTGCGGCGAGACGGTGGATACGGAGATGCTGCAGGAAGCTCGAGAGGCGGAGTGAGTCGAGCTTTCGCTTCGTAAAGCGAACGAGTCATCAAGGGGTGAGTTTGAGAGGCCGAGGCGATTTTCCTGGATGGTCGCAGACTACCGGGATGCGCTGATTCGTATATATCTGGCCAGATCGTAGATGGGGAGGAGACCAGCTTTGGCGAGGTGTATGGCGTATTCTGAGAGCATCTCGACGCCGGAGTTGGAGGCGATGCGGCGCAGGTCGCGTTCGGATCGGTTGTCGATGACGGCCTGGCGAAGGGTGTCGCCGAAGGGAAGGAGTTCCAAGACCGGCACCTCACCTCGGACACCGGTGTTGCGACAATCGGGGCAGCCCGTGCCGTGGAATGCTTTGAAGTCGTGGGGAGGACCGACGTCGCCGAAGATCTCCAGCACCGGAACTTCATTGAGGGGAACGATCTCGCGGCAGCTCTCGCAGATCTTCGGGGCCTGCCACTGGGTGAGAATCCCGCAGATCCCGCGGGCAATTTCTTCGCCGGGGACTCCGAATTGGCGCATTCCGTCCAGGACGTGGCCGGCGTCCTTTCCATGCAGGGTGGCGAGCATCATCGGTCCCTTCGTAGAGGCACGGAGGACGTCGAGGGCGGTGTGGGGATTCGGAATCTCCGCAAGTCCAACCACGTCCACGTCGAATTGCATAAATTCTCGGATCGCCTCTCGATAGTCGAAATTTTGCTCCGGAGCGGTCACCACCTGCTGGGCGCCGGGAATGGGGCGCAAGATCTCCTCTTCCACGGTGCATACCTTGCGCGATGTGTCTGCAGCCTGACGCGACAACAGGGCGTAGAGGGTCTCTTTTTTGCGCGCCTTACGGGGACCGACGACGAGGAAGACGCCGTTGAGCTTCTCGAGGAGAATGTCGATATTTTCGATGAAGAAGTCCGGAAATCCCAGCTCCGACAAGGTGTCCGGCTTCTTCCCTTCTGACAAAAGCCTCACCGCCACCTGTTCGCCCCGTATCGACGGCATGACATGAACGCGAAGGTGGTACGTCGTCTCCTTCGGCGTCCAGTAGAATCGACCGCGCTGTGGAATGCGTTGTTCAAGCACGTCCAGGTCGGCGCCGAATTTCAAAAATTCGATGAGGTAGTCGATCTCGGAGGGACCGAAGGCCATCTCCGGGATCTGACGCAGACCGTCGGAGACGCGAAACCGAACTTTTCCTCCTTGAGGAAAGTGGTCGATATGAACGGTCTGGGCTCCCAGTTTTTCGGCGGCGCCCAGGATTTTCTCGAACTTCGCCTCCACCCGGGCCTTGAGGTTGTCGCGCTGGACCTGCTGGGGGCGGCGCCCCTCGAGGATGGTATTCCAGATGCGATGAAATTCCTCGGTGGTCACCAGATAGGTCTCCACCGCCTCGGCGTCCAACAGCCTGGCCAACTCCACGGTGGGAGCGTCGGGATCGACGGTGGCGATGTGGAGCTTGTCGTCGCGGATGTCCAAGGGCATCAGCTGGTGATGCTTCAAGAAGGCGCGGGGCGCAGAATAGGCCAGCTCGTGATCGGCGATCTGAAGGAGAGTGTCCACGGGAGCGATGCGGTGTCCGCGCTGAATGGCCAGCGCTCGCACCAGATCGGCCTCCTGGACAAGGGAGTGCTCCAGAAGTGCCTCGCCGACGCGCTGGCCCTGAGCGTCGGCCTCCAATGCGGCCAGTTCGACGTCTTCGCGATCGGCGATGCCGAGCTCCACCAGGATATCACCGATCTTGGAGGAGAAGCGAAGCTGTCCCAGGGAGGCCTTTTCGTAGGTCTTCTCATCGATCCGTCGGATGCAGATGACCTCCGGGTTACGCCCGCCTTCGCCGATGGGAACGACCATACGGCCGCCGATGGCGAGTCGGGTCTTGAGTTTTCCGGGAACGCGAGGAGCGACGGCGGACAGCAAGATGGCGTCGTAGGGAGCGTTGAGAGCGTATTCCGTCAGCCGCGGTCCGTAGAGAATCTCCACGTTCTCGATCTGGAGTTGTTCCAGCCTTCCCTCGGCCAATTTGGCCATCGGAAGGCGGCGCTCCACGCTGAAGACTTCATCGCCCATATCGGCCAGAAGGGCGGTGATATAGCCGGTGTCGGTGCCGATCTCCAAGATCTTGTCCTGCGGCTCGATCTCGAGAGAAGACAACAACTTCCCCACCACGTCCATCGGAGGGAGGGCCCTGTTGGGCAGAGGACCGTGTTCGTCGTCCTGCTCATCGACGATGACGAAGGGCTTTCGGGGGACCTTGCCGATGGCGGCGATGACGCGCTCGTCATCGATGCCCCGTTGGATAAACCATTGGGCGTCGAATTCGTCGAGGACTTTGTTGGCTTCGGCTACATTCTTCACGTCGGGGCTTCTCACTTTGTTCTTAGGGTTATTTCGTTCCCGTCCGGAAAACCCATGAATGTCGCAGATGCCGGCTGAAATCGCGATCTGGCCATTCGCTCACCACTTGAAATAACCTGTGGATATGACTGCGGTTTCGCGAAATCGCCATCTCATCGATTTCATCGCGGCCCTGCTCAAATTCGGACTTTCCGGACGGGAACTATTTCATCCGCCAGGTCGTGCCCTCGGGGGAGTCCATAATCTCAACGCCCATCTCGTCGAGCTCGTCGCGGATGGCGTCGGCCAGGGCCCAGTCTTTGTTCATACGGGCTTGTTTGCGTGCAGCAATTTTTTCGTCGATCAGTTGGGGATCGAGTTCCATGGCGTCGAGGCGCAGCTCGCGAAGCTCGGCGAGTCCTTGATCGGGGTCGCGCTCCAGAATGCCCAGGACCTCTCCTGCCGTCATCAAATGGTGTCGCAGACGATAGACGGTAAAAGCATCTTTTTCCGTGGGCTCGGCGTCGGCCTGAGTGGCCTCGTTGAGCGCCTTGGCGACTTCGCCGACCAGGGCAAGCGCCTTCGGCGTGTTGAGGTCGTCGGCCAGCGCCTCCTGGTAGCGGTCGGCGAAGTTGTCCACCAGGTCCCAGTATTTGTCGGAGACCGACGGTCCGGGCGGAGGGTTGTCGGCAGCGTCCCAACCGCCGCGCTCGAGGACTTTGTCGGCGCGCTGCAGGGCGGTGTATAGATATTCCATGCGCTGCGTGGCCTCCTCGAGGTTGGCCATGGCGTAGGTGATGGGGTTTCGATACAGGGTGGTGTGCATGAAGTAGCGCACCGCTTCGGGATGATAGCCGCCCAACACGTCGCGGGTGGTCCAGAAGTTGCCGAGGGATTTCGACATCTTGCGCACCACTTCTTCGCCTTCGTCGGTGGTCTCGGCGACGTTGACCATGCCCACGTGCATCCAGAAGTTGGCGAAGGGCTCCTGGCCACTCGCCGCCTCGGATTGGGCGATCTCGTTTTCGTGGTGGGGAAAGATCAGGTCTCGCCCGCCGCCGTGGATATCGAGGGTGTCGCCGAGATACTCCATGCTCATCGCCGAGCACTCGATATGCCAGCCCGGTCGTCCCCGTCCCCAGGGAGAATCCCAGCCGATCTCCTCGTCCTCAGACTTCTTCCACAGGGCGAAGTCGAAGGGGTGCTCCTTTTTCTGCGACTCCTCGACGCGGCCGGAGCGGCCGGCCTCCATATCCTCGAGCTTGCGCTTGGACAACTTGCCATATCCCTCGAAGCTCTCCACCCGATAGTAGACATCGCCGTCGGCCTCGTAGGCGTGGCCCGACTCCACCAACTTCTGATTCATGGCGATGATCTGATCGATATGCTCCGAGACCTTTGGCTCCACCGTCGGGGTCTGAATTCCGAGTTGACCCATGTCGCGGTCGAGCTCCTCGATAAAGCGATTGGCCAACTCCAGGGGGTCGACGCCCTTTTCGGCGGCCCGTTTCAAGATCTTGTCGTCGACGTCGGTGTGATTGCGCACATAATTGACGTCGTATCCCAGGTGGCGCAAAAAGCGGTACAGCACGTCGAAGACGATAAAAACCCGGGCGTGACCGATATGGGTCAGATCGTAGACGGTCACTCCACAGACGTACATCTTGACCTTGCCCGGCTGCTGCGGCTCGAAGGGGCGTTTTTTGTGTGTGCGGCTATCGTAAAGGGTGATCGGTCGTAGGTCGTTGGTCATCTCTGAGGCTCGCTGGCAGAACTCCTGGTTGACTGTCGTCGCATTAGCATATTTTAGCACGGGGCGCCAAAGGGTTCGCTCCCTGCGGTCGCTGGTGGTTGCGCTCGGCTAGCGCCTCGCTGGTGGTTACGCTCGGCTAGCGCCTCGCTGGTGGTTACGCTCCCTGCGGTCGCTGGTGGTTAGGTAGTTGCGCTCCCTGCGGTCGCTTGTCGTTGGTAGTTAGCTAACTGCGAGTGAGCAAAGCGAACGAAACGACAAGTGAGCGAAGCGAACGCAACAACCAGTGAGGCGAAGCCGAACGAAACGACAAGTGAGCAAAGCGAACGAAACCCCAAGTGAGCGAAGCGAACGAAACAACAAGCGAACGAAGTGAGCGAAACCCCAAGTGAGCAAAGCGAACGAAACAACAAGCGACCGCAGGGAGCGAAACCCCAAGTGAGCAAAGCGAACGCAACCATGTTTAGCGATCTTCGTCGTCCCCACGCCTATTCCCATCCCGTGGGGGATGTGTGTGTAGAGCAGACGCATGCCTCGGTGGTCTTTTTGGCCGGCGACTTCGCCTACAAATTAAAGAAGCCCGTAGATCTGGGGTTTCTCGATTATTCGACGCTGGATAAGCGAAGGCATTATTGTCAGCGCGAGGTGGAGTTGAACCGACGGCTCGCCGCCGACGTATATCTGGGGGTGGTACCCGTGGTGGATGGCGAGGGGGGGCTGAGGATTGGAGAGGACAGCGGCGCAGAAGACGTCGTGGAGTGGGCGGTGAAGATGAGGCGGCTTGCTGCGAAGAATACCCTTCGGCGACGGCTCGTCGACAGGCGGATTCCGCCGGATCTTTTCGATGAGTTGGGGCGATTTATCGCCAGCTTTCACGATGAGGCGAAGAGAGGAGCGGAGGTCGACGCCTGTGCCTCTTTTGAAGTGGTCGAGAAAAATGCCCTCGATAATTTTTCGCAGACCCGGGTTCATATTGGCGAATACATCCATCCCGACGTGGCGAAGAGGCTCGAGGAGTGCACCCGAAAACGGCTTCGGCAGTTAAAGCCCCTGATCGATGGACGGGCCGACGGTGGTGTGGCGCGGGATACGCATGGAGATCTTCGCCTGGAGCATGTCTACGTCGACGACGATCGCTGTCTACGCATTGTGGACTGCATCGAGTTCAACGACGCCTTTCGCTACGCCGATCCGGTATGCGATATCGCCTTTTTGGCCATGGATCTGGGCTTTCGCGGCTACGACGAGGAGGCCCGGCAATTGCTGGATGCTTATTTCGACGAGGGCGACGACGACGAGGGGAGGGAGCTTGTGGATTTTTACGTCGCCTATCGCTCCTGTGTGCGAGCGAAGGTCCACGGCTTCAAGGCCGATGACGAAGAGGTCGACGAGGAAGATCGAGCCCGTTCGCGTCGAAAGGCTCGGGCCCATTGGCTCTATGCCCTGGCGCGTCTGGAAGAGCCGTGGCGAGGGCCCGCTCTCACACTTGTAGGTGGCCTTCCCGCATCGGGAAAGTCGACGCTGGGTCGAAAGATGGTCGAAGAGGACGAGGCAGATCTCGTGCTCGATAGCGACGTGGTGAGAAAGGAATTGGCGCAGATGAATCCCGAGACGTCCGGAAAGGCCGACTTCGGCGAGGGGATTTATACGGCGGAGTGGACCAGGCGGACCTACGAGGAGTTGGCTCGTCGGGCCGGGGAGGCCCTGGCCCGAGGCCGGCGGGTCGTCGTTGCGGCTACCTTCGTCGATGACAGTAGGCGGCGGCAGATGATCGACACAGCGCGAAGGATGGGGGTCCCCGTGCGCTTCATCGAGTGCAGGATCTCCGACGAAGAGGCCCGCCGCCGCCTCGAGGCCCGAAGCGGCGACGCCTCGGACGCCGATTTCGAGATCTACGAAAAGATGAAGGAGCGCTGGGACGAGCCCTCGGAGGAGGTCCGGAGGATATGGGTTCGGCGTGACCCTCTGCTTTCCAAATGACCCGTTTTCCCCTACATTATTTTTGTGTTTGGTGAATACTCATTTAGTCGCCTTCCGACCGGTCGGCGATTCTCCACAGACAGACGAGAGGCATATCGATGCAGTACTACAAGCCGCCGATTCAAGAGATCCGCTACGTATTCGAAGCGCTGGGTTTTGAAGAGGAAGTCACGTCTCTGGAGAAGTTTCGAGACTTCGATCTGGAGACCTCCATGGCCATCGTCGAGACCATGGCCAATATTGGGGTCGAAAAATTGCTTCCCCTCAATCGGGTGGGCGACGAAGAGGGGCTGGAGTTTAACCCGGAGACGCAAGAGGTGCACCTGCCCGAAGGTTTTCGCGAGGCCTACCAGACGTTGGTGGAAAACGGGGTGATGGGACTTACGGGGCCGACGGAGTACGGAGCCGCCGGAGCGCCGGAGCCGCTGGGGATCTGCTTTAGCGAGATCGCCACGTCCTGCAATAAGAGCTTTTCCATGTGTCCCGGCCTCAATCTGGGATTGGCCGACGCCCTGGACCACCACGCAACGAAGGAGCAAAAGGACCAATATCTGGAGAAGCTCATCACCGGAGAGTGGACGGGGACGATGGCGCTGACGGAGCCGCAATGCGGCACGGACCTGGGGTTGATGACCACCAAAGCCGATCCCAACGACGACGGAAGTTTCAGCGTCTCGGGCACCAAGATCTGGATCACCTTCGGAGAGCACAATCTGACGGATAATATCATTCACTTCGTCCTCGCCAGGCTTCCCGATGCGCCGAAGGGAACACGCGGGATCAGCGCCTTCGTCGTGCCCAAGGTCCTGGAGGACGGAACGCGCAACGAGGTCTGGTGCACAGGACTCGAGGAGAAGATGGGCATCCACGCCTCGCCGACGTGTGTGATGAGCTTCGAGGGGGCGAAGGGCTTTTTGGTGGGAGAACCCCACAAGGGAATGCGGGCGATGTTCACCCTGATGAATATGGCCCGGCTCTACGTCGGTGTGGAGGGAGTGGGCCTCGGTGAGATCTCCTATCAGACGGCGCTGGCATTTGCGAAGGAGAGGCGCCAAGGCCGCTCGCTGGATCGGGAAAAACGCCAAAAAGAGGAGGCGGCCGATACGATTCTGGTCCATCCCGACGTGCGCCGGCTTCTGCTCAACGTGAAGTCGACGACGCAGGCCCTTCGCGCGCTGGGGCTTTCGGTGGGCATCGAGGTCGAGAAGTCGCGCCATCACCCCGATGAAGAGGTGAGAAAAGAGGCGAAGGATTACGTCGACCTGATGACGCCGCTGATGAAGTCCTACGGAACGGAGCGGGGCTTCCAGAATATCTCGGATGCCATGCAGGTCTGCGGCGGCGCCGGCTACACCCGCGACTGGAATATCGAGCAATATATGCGCGACGAGCGCATCGCCATGATCTACGAGGGCACCAACCACGTGCAGGCCCTGGACCTGATCGGACGAAAGTTGCCGAAGGATAACGGGCGGCTTCTACGAAATTTCCAGAGCCGAATCATGACCGAACTCGAGGCATGCAAGGAATACGAGGAGTTGAAGACCCTCGTGGAGGCCGTCGAGAAGGCTGCCGGAAGGCTCGCACAGGTGACGATGAACGTCGCCTCCGTCGCCATGGGAGACCCCGAAGAAGGAGCGGCAGTCGCGTCGAATTACCTCAACCTCTTCGCACTGACGGCCCTGGGATACGCCTGGCTTCGCCTGGCCCGCTATGCCGTGGAGAACGATACGGACGACCGGGACACGCGCGTAAAAACAGCCACCTACTTCGCCGAGATGGTCCTCCCCGAGACGGGGCTGTACAAAAAGCTTTGCGAGGTGGGAAAGGCGCCGATGATGGCCTTTTCGGCAGATGAGTTTTGAGGGGGCGGCCCGTGCCCCCGGGATCCTTGAACAACAGTCGGCCGGGGCTACGAAAGAAGCAGACGCAGATGTGGAGGTATGCGGCGAGGGCGATTTCAGATATGCAAGTTCCACAATGATCTCGGAATACACATCGCGCTCCCCGCAGCAACCACCAAACGCACATTGCTTCTTACGGTAGCCCCGGCCGACCGAGCGTAGCGAGGAAGTCCGGGGTCGTGACGTCGCACACTAAAATCCTCTGGACGCTTAAGATCCTACCTCTGTACCCACTCAATCCCCCGGGTTTTCGCCAAAGCTCTCCGGGGGGCATTGGCCGGTGAGGCGAAGCTTTCGCGCGAGATCGCGAAGGGCGGTTCGGATGCCCTCTTCGATGACGGGGTGGTAGAAGGGGCGGCCCACAAGGTCGGGGATTTTCTCGTCGCGGTCGATGGCCCAGGCCAGCAGGTGGGCGGTGTGTTCGACGCGGGGGCCGAACATCTCGGCGCCGACGAGTTGGCAGGTATTGCAGTCGGCGTATAGGCGCACCAGTCCTTCGTTTACGCCCATGACTCGGGCGCGGCCCTGGTTGTCGTAGGAGACGGCGCCGATTTCGGTGGTCTTTGGATCCAGTTCGGAGAAGCGCTTTCCGACGATGGCCATCTGGGGATCTGTAAAGGCGATCACCAGCGGGGGTTTTCTCATGCGGGCTTCGATGTGGGGAAAGCCGGCGGCGTTGGCGCCGGCGATGCGGCCCTCGTCGCTCGCCTCGTGGAGCAGCGGTCGGTGCCCGGCGGCGTCTCCGGCGAAGAAGATCGGTGTGTCGCCGGCCTGGAGGGTCCTGGGATCGGTGAGGGGCTCTCCCTTTTCGTCGAGGGGCACCTCCGTCGCTTCGATGCTCAGGTCCTGGACGTTGGATCGTCGGCCGGCGGCGGCGAGTATCTTGTCGAAGAGCTGCTCGCATTGGTTTCCGTTGAGGTCAAGCCAGGAAAGGCGGATGCCCTCGTCGGTGATTTCGGCGTCGGTGAGCTCCGTCTTGAGGTGGAGGTTGAGCCGCTTTCCGAAGCTCTGATGGACTTTGTTCATGACGTCGGGGTCACTAAATGGCCCCAACTCGTCGAAGGGATTGAAGAAGTGAACCTCCACACCCAGGCGGTGGAGGGCCTGCCCGAGTTCGAGGCCGATGACGCCGGTGCCCACGACGGCCATCGACGACGGCAGCGTCTCCATCTCGAAGATGTCGTCGCTGGTCATGACTCGGTCCTCGATGGCCGCCAATTGTGGAGGAATCCAGGGAGAGGAGCCGGTGGCGACGACGATGGACTGCGCCTGCACCCGGGTATGGTCGCCGACCTGGAGAGTGGTGGGGCCGGTGAAGCGGGCGTGGCCGCGAAGGCGGTGTTTTTCCGGGATCGCTTGTGTCGACTCCACAACGAAGCCCACGAAGCGGTCTCTCTCGCTCTGGACTCGCTTCATCACGGCGGCGCCGTCGACGGACCAGGAGTCGACGTCGATGCCGAATTGTTTGCTGCGGGCGATTTCATGGGCGCTCTCGGCGGCAGCGATGAGCAGCTTCGAGGGCATGCAGCCCACCCGGGCGCAGGTGGTGCCGTAGGGTCCGGACTCGATGAGCACCCAGTCCACCCCGGCTTTTTCGCATTCCCGGCGGGCGTTGAGCCCGGCCGTACCGGCTCCGATGATGGCCACGTCTACGTTGCGAGTCTTCATTCAGCATTCTCCCTTGTACAAATTCAGGTCCAAAAGACGTCGGCGACGATAATAAGGGCAGGTGATGTAAAATCCATGCTCGTAGACATCTATCACGGGCCGAAGGCCGCGTGGTTATTCATGTCGGCCGCGAAGTTGCGGCCGAAACCCTCGGCAGCCAAGGCTTGCCTTCGGTCGGCGGGCTGTGATCAATAGCCAGCCTAAAGTGTGTTGCCTTCGTCCTTGAATGCAACTCCACCATTGGGCTATCTGACGGTGGCGTCACGGGAGTATTTACGATGATCTCATTGTCTAGGGAGTATAGATGAGCAGCGACGATTTCGGTTTCGAAGAATATCAGCGTCTGGCGCAGAGTACGGCCGTATATCCCGGGCAGGGCGACGAGGAAATCGCCGCCTATCCGGCGTTGGGGTTGGCCGGTGAGAGCGGGGAGGTCTGTGAGAAGATCAAGAAGGCCATTCGCGACGATGGGGGGCGGATAAGTGAAGAGCGTCGACGGCAACTCAAAAAGGAATTGGGTGACGTGCTGTGGTACGTGGCCGCACTGTGCACGGAGCTCGATCTATCCATGGATGAGGTGGCGCGGGCGAATGTGGAGAAGTTGGCGAGTCGAAAGCGTCGAGGGGTGCTAAAGGGCGACGGGGATTTGCGCTGAACGTGGGCTGCAGGGGCGCCGGGGATCGGGAGTGATGATGCCGTGATTAGTTTTAAGTCTTACGACATCGTCAACTCTTATACGGAGCGCTCGTGGAACGTGAATTTCAGCGATTGTTCACGGAAATGCCCATCGGAGCCGTACTGCTGTCGTGGGAATACGATATTCGGGCGGCGAACGAGGCATTCGAATCCTTCGTGGGTTATTCGAGCTCTGAGTTGGAGGGGCGTTCGATCTTCGAGCTTGTGGACGTCCACGACAGTCAGGGACTGATCCAGGAGTTGCGTTGTTTGCACGAGGGAGAGCGCAAATTCGTGGGGGTGGCGACGAGATACGAGCGCAAGGACGGCACCCTTGTGTGGGGTTACCCGATCTGGATGCATCATCCCTTACAGGTGGGCGGACAGTCCCGGGAAGCACTCCTGGTGTTGGTGGTCGATATCACTGAGCGGCGGCGCATGGAGATGCAAATGCGTCATAGCGAGCAGATGGACAGCCTGGGGATGCTCGCCGGAAGCGTGGCTCACGAATTCAATAACGTGCTGACCATCATCAAGGCGTTCGTGGAGTTGTTAGAAGCCGATTCGGAGGCTCCGGATAGGGTAAACGAGAGTATCCAGCGGATCCGAATTGCTACCGAGCGCGGGGAGACGATGACTCGTCAGCTTCTGGACTTCGGGCGCGTGGAGGGTCCGGAGAGCGAAGCGGTAGATATCAATGAGATCGTCAAGCAGGCGGCCGATATGTTCGCCTGGGTTCTTCCGCCCACAGTAAAGGTGAACCTGTCGCTCGAGGAGACCCTGCCGAAGGTGCACACCAACCGTGGTCGACTGCAGCGATTGCTGATGGACCGTGTTCTGGGTGCTCGTGATGCGATGAAGGGAGAGGGGTTATTGACCCTGCAGACGTTGCACACTTCCTCTGATGCCGTCGATTTTCCGACCTTCGATCCCATCGAAGCCGGAGAATATGTGGTGATGCGTATTCTGGATACGGGAGAGGGAGTTCCGGCAGATAGCATCCCGGAGTTGTTGGAACCTTTCGTCACCTTCGAATCTACCGTGGCCAGAAGTGCGTCCAATATGCACGCCGTCCACGGGGTATTCGCCCACGAGGAGGGTTTCGTCTGCATCGAGAGCCGAAGGCAGGGAGGAACGCGCTTTGAGCTATATCTACCGGCAAGACATGATTGATCGACGCTCTCTTCCCGCAGGCACGCCCTGGCTGTCGAGGACCTGGGAGAACGACGCAGTTTGTCGGTCCCCGACAGGGAAAGCCACGGCGCCTCTGGCCCGTGGGGCTGTCATCCCTCGACGGAGTGATAGGCGAAGAGGTCTTCCAGGTGCAGTGTAGAGCACACGGCCTGCAGGCTCGTCTGTTTCCCCTCGGCGGAGACGGCGATCTTCGGTCCTTCGTGAAGGAGACGGATCGAGAGGTGGACGATATTTTCGAAGGACCATCCCCTTATTTCGAATTCCTCCAGTCCTTCCAGGAGAAGTCGGATGCCCACCCGGTTGGCGTCGTCTTCCCATCCCGTGCGGGGAAAGTCGGGAAATTCGGACAGCGTACCGCGCAGGGAGCAGGAATTCTGGGCGGCATCGAAGCTCACTTCCGAGAGATCGAAATCGGCCAGGGAAGGAGGCGTCGAATAGAGGCCCTCGATCAGCTCGGGGCGGCGCAGCAATGTCGTCCAGGAAGGCATGAGGTCGGGGGGGGCTGGTATCAGGTGTTGGGTGTCAGGTATTTGCGAAGGGTTTTATCCCCAGGATCTGGAGGCCGATTCCCTGGACCTCGAAGTGGAAGTCCCGGCCTTCGGCTCGAATGACGACGCCGAAGCCGTCGTCGGCGCGATGGATGGTGAGATCGACGAGGCCGCCGGCGCTCTCTCCGGAGGCCTGGAATTCTTCGACAGAGGTGAGGTTGAAGCGTATCTGCAAACGGTCCGCCTCTTCGGGCCAGTTGGGCTGGGGACGGTCGGGAAAGCGCGCCATCAGGCCACTGAAAAAACAACTGGGCCCGCGCTGGTCGACGCGAAGTTCTCGCAGCTCAAAGTCGTGTAGCGGGGGAGTACCGTCGTATAATTTACGTAGGGTTTCGCCGTTGATCAGGCATCGGGTCCACTGGTTCACGGCACGTCTCGTAGGGCAGTGTGTTTTCCGTCGACCCCGGGAAGATAACCGTGGACGGACCACGGCGCAAATCGCCTTGTCGTCAGCGTCCATTGAGGTCATGATTGTCGGCTCCCGGGATTCGCCAAGCGACTTCAACATAGGACTGATGATGGCCACTTCCGAAGCATTGATCGATCGACTACAGGAATTGACGCAAAATATGTGGTGGTGCTGGCATCCCGACGTCTGGCAGATCTTTTCGTCCATCGATGCCGATTTGTGGCGACAGACCAATCAGAATCCCATCGATTTTCTGGAGCAAATCGACGAGGACGTCCTGGCAACGAAAGTGCGCAAGGGGGCGCTGTCGAGCCGGATTCAGCACGCCGCCCGGAGGCTTCGAAATTATGTCGAAGCCTCGGGTCCGCAGGCCAATATGGTCGCCGGACCGCTGCACCAGGCGCCGGTGGCCTATTTCTGCGCCGAGTTCGGGCTCCATGAATCGCTTCCCATCTACTCCGGTGGGCTGGGGGTGTTGGCGGGCGATCACCTGAAGGCGGCCAGCGATCTGGCGCTG